>JAYKHH010000127.1:0-5011 GCA_035285265.1 Leptolyngbyaceae cyanobacterium
TTCATTCCGATAGCCTTCCTAGCCCCCCTAGCCCCCCAATTCTGGGGGGATCGGATTCAAAGTCCCCCAGCATTGGGGGATTTAGGGGGCTAATGCAGAGTGTAGAGACTTTTCAAACAGCTTCTTAAACCAATCTTGATGAGTTGAGAAAAAGATCCGCTCCCCTGAGCTTATTTTGGAAGATTGGGTGGGCACCAAAAGAGATTTTTGCTAGATACCCCTAGGGAATTGAGAATCCCCCGCATTGTCTCCGTGCAATCTAGCCAGTACCCTAAATCTTCGTACATGCGATCAGGATTAAACTCTAGGTTGTAATGCACCACATTAGGGAGATTTCTAAACTCGTACGAGTCCTGGGGAGAAATAATTAATAAACGAAAGGGCTTTTCCTGGCATTTGGCTTCAAGTTTGTAAACTAAATCCATCACGGTACCGCGATCGCACAACCCCGTGCGCACAAACAGCACTTTGTCACACTTTTGCAGCGTATACCAGAAGCGACTAGAGCGGGCGGAGTAACGGGTCCGCATTCGCTCATAGACAGGAGACATATCGTTAACAGGATCCTCGTCCTCCTCCACTTCATGGGCAAAGGATAGCCCTGTCCACTTCGTATGATAAATTCGCCTTGCTTCATGGTTGTAATGCAAAAAAGCAGGATTCCACATGTCATGGAAACCGTTTTGAATCATATCGGCAACATCTGCCAGATTTGTACTGCGCGTCAGGTCAAACGGAAAGGCGGGGCCGTCATACTCTAGCTTGTACAACAGCATTCGCACCGCACAGCGATCGCCCAGCGGCAGGATAGCCACCCGACTCACCTCTGATAAGCTGCACTTGTATTCCAAAACCATTGCCGATTGGGCAGGGGCTTTCACACGGCTTTCTAACCCATCGTTACCAATCATCAGGGTGCGGAAGGGAGTGTTGGGGTTACCTGGATCTTCATACACCCCTGTTGGCATGGCTTTCAAAGCTGCACGAACTTCCTTCCACATGGGCTGAATGTTGTACTCGTGATCCGATGTATTGATGAGATACAGACGATCAGCAGGTTTAATATCCGTGGCGAGATCGTGCAGCATCTCCCCAGGAGCATTGATAACTTTTAGAATACTTAAATGCCCATCATAGAAAAGAATTTGTGAGCGATGGGGTGCAAAGAAATGAAAAGCAGGATAAAAAATCCAGTCAGCCGCAGGAGGAATCGTCAGGGTTGTTGCGATCGTGCCATCCTCTTGGACAAATAGAGAACGCACCGTTTTTGTAATGGGTGATTCAGCGATGTACAAACCTGCCGATAATCGAGCCGCCTGGGCAGCAGCTTGAAAGTCTTGCCATCCGGGTGTGAAAGTGTAGGGATACGGAGTGGTGTTGATCACCCGCAGGGTGTTTTCAGCTTTGTGAGCTAAAACATGAAATCCTGACTTATCAAGATACACGGTCCTTTCAACGGAAGGTTGTGGAGACAGTTGAGTTTCTAGATTTGCTTTGGTGAGGCGAAACAGGGTCAGGTCCATCGCCTCATACATCAACCGATGTCCTTCAGTGTTGGGATGGGCAGAATCGAAGGATATTCCGGGTTTCCAGCGTCCCTGGCCATTGTCTAAGGCTGTTAACCAATCCAACACGGGAATATCCCAACTTAGCAGGCGCTGATGGGTGTCCTGCAGAGCAACATACTGTTCTGGCGAATAATCTCCATTAGGGTATACCCCACCCAAAATTGGCAGTGCTCCCAATTCTCGGGTCATTTTAACCAACTGTTGTAAACCATTTTCAAAGCGGCGTTGGATACTTCGGTGTTGCTGTGGAGGACTGGAGGCTAATCCCTCATTGCCGAGGGAAAGGGAAATGATCACAATGTCGGGTTTTTCGGGTACAACCACGTGGGGAAAGCGGGCGATCGTCGTGCCGACATTGGTGCCAATCTCTGACACATTTACCAGTTGGTGTCCATAGTGATGCTGCAATGCCTGCCCCAAATGCCATGCCCATCCTCGCAACAACCAAGCACTACATCCCAATGCCACAGAACTGCCAATTACCACAACCTTCAATCCATCCTGGCTTTGGGGTTTCGGCGGCTGAACCACAGGTTCCGAGAAATACCCGTAGGGATACGTTGGAATGCTGCCAAACCAACTATCTTCAACGATTACGGGACTGGGGAGGGGTTGGGATTCAATGGGCACCCAGCGATTGCTGCCCCACGCTTCCCATTCCTCCTTGCCATCTAAGCCAATCCGCACATATTTGTATTGAATTTTGTATTCAGCAGGGCGATTTTCCGCAGAAGAGGCTACGCCAACGCTAGCTGCTCCCAAAACAGGGTCGCTCAAGTCGAGGTCAACCCACCACAGTGGAGAGAGATTACCCTGAGTCCGGAGCCGAACGCATTGTTTTACATCCCAAAGCCCCATCTCAGGGATTGAACCAACGAGAGCAATGGTTTCTCCGGGCCGAGTAAACGCACGGATCTGGAACCGATACATACATTTCTTTCCTACCATTTCTTTCCGACCATTTCTTTCCTACAGATACTAGTAGTTCACCACCGGAACTTTGCCCAGTTGCTCCAATTCAAAAGAACCAATTTGTAAGTTTTTGCAGGGTCGGAGAGCCTGCAAAAACTGCTTGGCAGACTACTAGGGCAGTCCAAGATTTTTACGAGTAGGGGGCAGAAAGCAGTAATAGATCCTGACCATTGACTACTGATTGACCTCTCAACGAAGCTACCATATCCCCTAGGCCAGATCTGTTTCGGGCATCACCTTGATCTCAATCTTTTGATAGGAGCGCAAAGCTTGTGCCCTCTTTCACGCCAATAAAAAGGGCGCAAGCTTTGCGCCCCTAAAACAGTAAATTTTTTAGGATAAAATTTTCTACCCTCGCTAGGGACATGGCAGCGCCCTGTCCTTAGGGATTTGCAGTTCAATCCTGTACCTGCCGTAGGATGTGTTAGGCGTTAGCCGTAACGCATCCTGGGGATTTTATTTTCACACAAGTTCCTTACAGAAATAGTTGGCAGATCTTCGCTGACGACGACTCGTCAATCGTAAGCCGGAACCTAGTAGACGTAGGCGTGAATCTAGCTACCATAAGTCACGGTGGAATTCTTGTTCCCTCCCCTTGGCTTTAGCGCAGCGGCGCGATAGCGCGGGAGGGCTAGGGAGGGGTAACCCCAAGGCTGAAACACCCCGAAATGACCCCCCTTAGTCCCCCCTTGCCAAGGGGGGAAACAAGAAATCAGGCAATTCTAATGGTTGTTAGATCGATGCCGTAGTCTACTAGGCTCCGACTGCTTCCTTGGCAGCGTAGAGCACTTCCACCGTGATCTCAGAGATGTTGCGTTCCCGAGCAAACTTCTCGGTGTTGCGCTTCACTTTCCCGCGAACAAAGCCAGGGATTTTGTTGAGTTCCGCTTGACCTTCCCGTGTCCAACCGAGGTCAGAATCCGCTGAGATGCCCTTGCTGATTACTTCCTTGGTATCGTGACCGCCGAAGATTTCTAGCAGGTGGTCTTCCATTCCCAAGGTGAAGGAGTTATAAACCAAATCACAGATTTGATTCGTACCTTCATAGCCGAGGTAGGGGGTATAGCCAACGGGGAAGTTTTGGATATGGACGGGGGCTGCAATTACACCGCAGGGGATATTCAAGCGCTTGCCCACATGGCGTTCCATTTGGGTACCAAAGATGGCAGCGGGTTCTACACGGGCGATCGCATCCCCGATCGCGCCATGATCCTCGGTGATAATCACTTCATCACAGTACTCACTGACCTGCTCCCGGAACCAGTCGGCATCATACTTGCAGTAGGTACCAGCCCACACCACATGGATGCCCATTTCCCGTGTCAGGATCTTGGTCATAGCGGCAGCGTGGGTACAATCCCCAAACACGACGGCTTTCTTGCCCGTTAAGTTCTGGCAGTCAATGGATCGAGAAAACCAAGCAGCTTGAGAGACATGGAGCGTTTGCTCATTGATAAATTCTTCGTAGTCTACCTCTGCCCCTTGAGCATTCAGGACTTGTTGGATCTTACGAATACAACGGGCTGTCTCTACGACTCCCATCGGGGTAATGTCTACAAAAGGAGTGCCAAATTCAGTTTCGAGATAGCGGGCGGCCATTAAGCCCAATTCCCGATAGGGTACGAGGTTAAACCAAGCCTTGGGCAGATTTTTTAGGTTGGTAACGGAAGCCCCCTCTGGGATGACCTCATTGACTTCAATCCCCAAGTCTGCCATCAATCGCTTTAACTCGGTGCAGTCGTGGTGATTATGGAAACCAAGGGTGGAAATGCCAATGATATTCACCGAAGGTTTCTCGGTTTTTTCGGTTACAAGATCGCCTTGCTTACGAGCTTTAGCAATGTAAAACTGGATGATTTGCTCTAGAGTGCGATCGGCAGCTTGCAGCTCGTTCACCCGATAATGATTCACATCAGCCAGTAGAGCATCGCAGGTGGTGTCTATCGTGGCTCGTTGCACGAAATTCTCTAAGTCCTCTTGCAAAATGCTGGAGGTGCAGGTGGGCGTCAGCACAATCAGGTCAGGGCGCTCTTCAGTATCCTTACGAGTGATAATATCTACCACTTTTTCCTGAGAACCCCGCGCTAGCACATGGCGATCGACCACACTGGTGGTGACGGGGGTGAAGTCCCGTTCTCGCTCTAGCATTGATCGCATGACATTGAAGTAGTCATCGCCTAAAGGCCCATGCATAATGGCATGAACATTTTTGAAGGAACTGGCGATGCGGAGGGTGCCAATGTGTGCAGGGCCTGCATACATCCAGTAAGCCAATTTCATTTACGGTACTCTCCCTTCGATTAAGCTATTGAAGTGGGTGGGACTGAGACAAATGGACGGTTTTATTAGTGTTGATTGTCTCAAACATAAAACCCCTATCCCCCAAAACTCGATCAAATTTTAGAATTTATTTATTTATTCTTAATTCCTGAGAGCCTTGCTGGAAGGGGAATATAGGTTCTTATAGGGAT
>JAYKHH010000128.1:0-3748 GCA_035285265.1 Leptolyngbyaceae cyanobacterium
CCACCTTAACTTGCGGCTCTAGGGTTGATAGGGTTGTTAAAAACTCAACTTCCTGACGAGACAAAATATGCCCTTCAATCAGCCACAACACTAATCCTTTGGCGTTTGCAGGTAGCTGCTCTAGCTGATAGTTGATGACGGGAGGAATATAGTAAGTGCGAATATCTTTTTTCCCTAGATGAGAAGGACGAACCCCATGCACTCCGGTCAAGTAAGCTGCAAGGTCACCTAGCCCCCGTGCAGTCATATGCACTACCACATACCCTGCTGCCCGCAGTCGCCGCTGATAGCGCCCTTCAGAGCCTCCCTCTAACGGTACATATGCCCCCAGGGATCCTGAGGTTTCCAGGTCACGAATCAGTTGCTTCCCCGTTGTGATCAGTGCCATAAATTTGCGTGCTGCAGTTTTATATAATCTTGCTCATTTTACAGCACCATTCTCTTGGCTTACAACGGAACCCGATCCATTGGTGCGATAGACCCAGCGTTGCGAGCCTGCGGCTACGACAACCCGCCAACCCGGAACTAATGCCTGGGTACAAAATACGTCTGGCTCACGGATGCCCAAACAGCCATCTGGCCAGGTCTTTGCTTCAGCTTGCACAATTCGCAGGGCAGACTGGGGTAATCCGGAGCGTTTGGCGGCTTGTTTCAACACCGCAGCAGAAACCTTGGGAGGCAAGCTACTGGTTCGGTTAGCAGGCTCCCCTGTTGCCGGGATTTTAGTGATTAATTGGAAACTTTGCTCTGAAAGCTGTTGAGCACTTTGGAAATCTGGGGAGAGGGCGATCGCAGCCTGTCCAGAGATTAAACCTGATCCCAGAAACAACAGACTAGTCAAAACCATCGCAGCCATCAAGCGATGGAGATAGGGACAAGGTCGATCAAGACTGCTTTGAGCACAGTACCAGCGAAGCTGCATCAAAACCCCAGAAATATTTTTACTAACCATTGCTTGGTCACCCATTCTCATTAGCCTACCTTGAATGTATCTTCTGATGGATTTCTATTAATGGAGACTTTCTATGATGGATTGTATCAGGTGTAATATCTATCAAATTATTTTCAATCCACTTTTATGATTTAGGGCAAAACCATGAGTTTAGAAGAAAGAGCTAAGGCCACGGGTAAAAATCTTGAGGGTAAAGCTCAAGAAGCGATCGCTAATGTAACGGGCGATCCCGAAGATAAAGCCGAAGGTCAGGCCAAGCAAGGGTCAGCAGAAGCTCAACATGCCAAAGAAGATATCAAAGACCATATCAAAGAGGCTCTTAAATAGCTCTATAACACTTAAAAACATGGCACTTAAAAAAGCATTGTAGAGACATGATGAAAAGCATGATTTTCTGTGTCTTTATAATTCCTTACCTTGGCCGGGAAATGTTAGCTAAAAAGTTAGCTTATTTGATTAACCCTCAACAGCATAGGCAAGGTTGAAAATCTAAAATCCAAAATCTAACATCCAAACCCTAAAATGTCTGCTTGGAGATTAAAACGTGAATTTACTACAACAGGGTCGTAAGTTCCTCACCCTTCTGATCTTGATTCTCACCCTGACCACTACAGTGGCTTGTGGAGGCGCACCCCCCACTAATCAAGCTGCCTACCCACCGGCTGACGCTCGTACTGGTTATTCGCAACCGGGTGGCACTGCAGTAGCACCGGGTCAGCAATTTAGTACTTGGGTTGTGCAAACGAGTCGGGGACTGATCCAAGATGCCTATGTAAGAGACAACAACAAGCTAGGGGTGGTGATTTCACCTCAAGTTAAACCCAATGAAGTCCGACCTTTAGCTAAGTCTCTGGTTCAAGGATTTCATAAAAGCTACCCGAATCGGAACTTAAGCGTTTTAGTGTACGCACCCGACAGAAAGCTGATTATGACGGCCAAATATGATGATCAGTCGCGTCAAGTTGAGTATCAGTAAGTTCAGTCATTCAGGATTGACAGGTGCTGACCGTTGCAACCAGGAGGCAGAAGCTGTTGATCCGCAACTTTATTGGTTTGAATTGGGAGAACAGATCTAGTGACTAGTAGCGAAGAATATAAGCGTCAAATCATGCAAGATTTGGCCGGTGGCAATGTGGAGTCTATTGACGATACCTCAAACTCCTCTCTTGCCAATTACGAAAATTTTGATGATTTTGCTCAACGATCTTCACGGGATGAGCGCCTACAATTATTTGGTCGCTCTTTCCGACCTGAGCGGATTGCCCCCAACCAGATGGAGCCAGAATTGCAACGGGCGATCGCCCAAATCAAACCCAATGAACGGGATGATGTGGCGCGGGAGTTCTTCAAGCATTTGAAAAAACGGGGATTGAGCGATCGCACCCTAGAACAACAACTGGGACTCTCCACCCATAACCCCAATCGGATGAGTGCAGAGGATGTAAGTCGATTGGCAAGTTTTGCCTATCATAATCATCCCGATATTTTCCAGGAAGTATTAGCAGATCAACCTGCCATCATCAAGTTTCTGAGCAATCCTTTGGTGGCAGCCACCCTAGGCATTGTTGCTGCTAAATGGCTATCAGGTCGCAAATAGGAGCATTCCTTGGGGGTATCTGGTAGAGGCGGGGCACCCCCAAATGGTGCCCCGACAAAGTTACCCCGACACTTTATAAACTTATAAGCGCTTATCCTCAGCAAGCATCTTGTCCAATTCTGCTGCGGGAATAGGATGGCTAAAGAAAAAGCCTTGCATTCCATGACATCCATGCTTACGAAGGAAATTTAACTGCTCCTCCGTCTCAACGCCTTCTGCAATCACCTTCAGTTTCAGACTCTGAGCCATCGCAATAATAGCAGTGGAAATAGCCGCATCATTGCTATCTGTAGCAATATTGCGGATAAAAGATTGATCAATCTTCAGAGTATCGAGGGGTAGACGTTTGAGATAATTTAAGGACGAATAGCCAATTCCAAAATCATCAATAGAGACTTGCACCCCCATAGCTTTCAGCTTTTCCAAGGTAGAGATGGTATTCTCTAAATCCTCCATGATACTAGTCTCAGTCAACTCCAGCACAAGGAGATCCGGATTCAGGTTGGTTTGACTTAAGATATTAGCGATCGTGGCTAATAAATTTTGTTCCTTAAACTGACGGCCAGACAAGTTAACGGAAACTCGCATCGGAAATGGGCTATTTTCCTGCCAAATTTGAGCTTGAATACAGGCCGTTCGCAAGACCCATTCTCCAATTGGCACAATTAATCCCGTTGCTTCGGCAATGGAGATAAACTGACCGGGATACACCAGACCCAGTTCTGGGTTATTCCAACGGAGGAGCGCTTCAACTCCAATGATCCGCTTGGTCACTAAGTTCACCTGTGGCTGATAGTAAAGCTCAAATTCTCCTCGCTCTAAAGCACCGTTGAGTTTTGCTTCCAGTAGCTGTTGCTCAGCGATTAATGCATCGAGTTGGGCACTATAGAATTCATAGTGGCTGCCACTATACTCCTTGGCTCGACGCATCGCAATATCCGCATGATTCAAAAGCTGGTCTAACGGACAATCATCCTCAGGGTAGAAAGTAATCCCAATACTGGTTTGAATGCGAACTTCCTGATCATTTAAGCGGTAGGGTTCTGACAACCTTCTCACCATGTGTTGAGCGATTTCATCCGCTTCTTGCTTTTGAGATAGCTTGCTTAAAATAATGCTAAATTCATCCCCACTGAGTCGAGCCACCGTATCTCCAGGCTTCACACATTGGGTCAGACGTTCCGCTACAGCCTGAAGTA
>JAYKHH010000129.1:0-4466 GCA_035285265.1 Leptolyngbyaceae cyanobacterium
GAGATTACTGCCTGCCAGAGTTTGTTGAGGTTCAGGATGAATCTTGATTAAGGCAGGGGTTGCCACTAGCTTGAAGTGCTCAGCTAGGTAGGGCTTTTCCCCGACGTCAATCACTTGTAGCTCAAACTGATACTGCTTCCTGAGATCCTGCAAACATTTTTGGATTTGATGGATCTGTTCACCCAAACTAGGACGTTTGTCTACAAACAGTAAGATTTGTAGAGGAGCTTCAGAATAGAGGGAGTCTTGAACAGAGACCTGCATGTAATTTCTCTTCAGCCATTAAGACAGGTAATTTCTTAAGAATTTGTTCATTCTTTCTATAGCCTATCGCGTTCTGTATATCCCCGTAGCAGGATGTTTTGCAGAGGTATTTACTCTATTCACCTGATGTGGAATCAACGCCTTGAAGTCTTCTAGACCTACACCCTATAGCTGACAAGGGTTATCTTCTTAAATTCAGTGAATTTTGGGGGTACGGAGCCCCCTATGCTGCAACAGGAGACCCAGTTCAGTCAAATCACGGTGCAATCTTGACCTCAGATACTTTAGGGTTTAGTGAGGGACTCGCTGAAACCTTGCAACCAGTCTCTTACTAAATCCAGTCTTGCCAAATCCAGTCTTGACTCCAAAGGCTGATCCGATTGTCAAGCTCTCATTCAATACCTCATAGGGGGATTTTTTACACATCCTTATGGGACAAGTTCGCATTTGTTTTTTATGATGAGTATCTAGATAGGTAAAGTGTTGGGAAAGTGGGTTCCATGAAGATTTTGGTTCTTGCCTGGGAATTTCCACCCCGCATCGTAGGAGGGATTGCTCGCCATGTGGCAGAGCTATACCCTGAACTGGTTAAGCTGGGCCACGAAATTCACTTAATCACGGTGGAATTTGGTCAAGCGCCTCATTATGAGGTGGTAGATGGTGTGCAGGTACACCGAGTCCGGGTTGGGGCCAGTCACGACTTTTTTCATTGGGTCGTGAATATGAACGAAAGTATGGGGCGTCATGGTGGCAAGCTGATTTCAGAAGATGGCCCCTTTGACTTGGTTCACGCCCATGATTGGCTGGTCGGAGATGCGGCGATCTCTCTTAAGCACACCTTTAAAATCCCTTTAATTGCCACGATCCACGCAACAGAGTATGGTCGGCACAACGGCATTCATACGGATACCCATCGCTATATCTATCGGAAAGAAAACGATCTTGCCTACAATGCGTGGCAAATTATAGTCTGCACTGACTATATGCGGCGGGAGGTGGAACGAACCCTATCTTCTCCCTGGAACAAAATCGCGGTCATTTATAACGGAATTCGTCCGGAAAAGAAACAGCGTCAGGCCGAGGTTGATTTTTGGAACTTCCGCAGGCAGTTTGCCCATGATAGCGAGAAGATTGTCTATTACGTCGGTCGAATGACCTATGAAAAGGGAGTGTCAGTGCTACTCAATGCCGCACCGAAGGTGCTGTGGGAGATGGGGGGGAAGACCAAATTTGTGATTATTGGTGGGGGTAATATCGACCACCTCAAGCAACAAGCCTGGAACCTAGGAATTTGGCACCACTGCTATTTTACGGGCTTTATTTCCGATGACTACTTAAATAAGTTCCAAACCGTTGCCAATTGTGCGGTGTTTCCCAGCCTCTATGAACCCTTTGGGATTGTTGCCCTAGAAAGTTTCGCTGCACGAGTTCCAGTCGTCGTGTCTGATACTGGGGGATTTCCTGAAGTGGTGCAACACACAAAAACCGGGATTGTCACCCAGGTCAACAATGCTGATTCCCTAGCCTGGGGCATCTTAGAGGTGCTGAAGCATCCTGATTATGCCCAGTGGCTGATTGATAATGCTTTCAAAGACCTAGATCGCAGATTTAACTGGCATCAGTTAGCCCAGCAAACCGAAGCAGTTTATCAGCAAGTGCTCCAAGAACGCGCACAAGTGTCTTGGTAGTACCTTCCTAGAATTGAGGAGGTGGCGTATAGCAACAAGCAATGTGGCACAGCCTGTTTGAACAAGTCTTGCCCCCTGTCACCTGATTAATGTCGCATCTTATCTAAAATTTCCTTCACATTTGCAATCTGTCTGCCTTCATTTCGCAGGTATTCAAAGAAGGTTTGGGCCACAATGGATAATTGCTTGCCTGCGGGATAAATGACATACCAGTTTCGTAGGATTGGGAAATTTTCTACATCTAGAATGGCAAGCTGACTGATGGGACCCTCTAGGGCCAAGGTGTGGAGCGACAGAATGGAAACCCCTAACCCACCAGCGATCGCTTGTTTAATCGCCTCATTACTCCCCAGTTCTAATTTGACCTTAATGGGTATCCGATGTTTATCAAACAATTGCTGCACAATTTGGCGGGTACCTGAGCCAGGTTCCCGCATAATAAACGGTTCTTCGGCCATGCGTTCAAAGGGAATCTGCTTTTCGTGAACCAAGGGATGGTTGTGAGGGGCCAACACCACCAAAGGATTTTCAATAAACGAGTACAGGCTAATATCTGAGTTTTCAGGTGGCTGGCTTAATATATATAAGTCATCTAGGTTCTCAATCAAACGCTCTAGCACTCGTTCGTGATTAGTCACCTTAAGGGAGATATCAATGCCGGGGTAACGTTGGCAGAAGGGTCCTAACAACCGGGGCACTACATATTTTGCGGTGGTAACGACGGCTAATCGGAGCTTCCCTTGCTTGAGCCCTTGCAAATCTGCAACGGTCATTTCAAACAAGGCGAGCTTGTCAAAAACCTCTCGACAGGTGAGCTGCAATTGCCGCCCCGCATCGGTCAAGAAGAGCCGCTTACCGACTTGCTCAAACAATGGCATGCCCACGGCTTGGGTAAGCTGCTTAATCTGCATGGACACCGTGGGTTGAGTCAGAAAAAGCTCTTCCGCAGCACGGGTAAAACTACAATGCCGTGCTGCGGTCTCAAATACTTTTAATTGATGCAGCGTGATATTTTTCAAGCGTCTGCCTCCTAACACACAAATCATAGACCATCAGCAGGGCTGACGGATTTAGATATTGCCAAAGTCGCCCTTAGGATCGAAGACGGTTGCTGAAACGCCTATAATTGCGGGTGTGGCTCAGGGAAGAAATGTCACCTCTCTAGGGTGCATAGGAATTTGAGCCTGATACCCACTTGTAATGACCCTTAGAAGCTCATGATGGATAGTATTCACCTTAGCAGCCTTCGTTGCTATGGTTACACAGGCGCTTTGTCAGAAGAGCAAGTCCTAGGGCAATGGTTTGAAGTTGATTTAAAACTTTGGTTAGATCTTTCCCTGGCAGGTCAGAGCGATCGCCTAGAGGATACCTTAGACTACCGAGGCGTGATTGAGGTAACCAAGCACCTCATTCAAACCTCCAAATTTGCCTTGATCGAGCGCTTAGCCACGGCGATCGCGGAGGCTATCCTCCAATTTGAGCCAATTCAGCAGGTTCAGGTGCATCTAACCAAGTTGGCAGCCCCAATTCCGGACTTTGGTGGCAAAATCACCATTGAAATCACTCGAACTCGCTTGGCAGGACAGACAGGCTGACTGCATAGTTCTATAAAAAATTACATAGGGGTGATCGGGATACCCTCATACTATGATTATCATCTCCCTATAATCCTGGGAAACTCATTGCTTCATCTAATCATCATTGCTGCTCTGACTTAGTTATGTCTAACTTCCCGACTAGCTCAAGCGCTGCCCACACCTGGGAGCCTTTGACTACCGTGCTAATCGTAGAGGGTTCCGCAACGGATCGTGCCATCTATCACCGTCACCTTCAAACTGGCATCAGCATCCGGTATCGCATTTTAGAAGCGGCAACCTTGGAAGAAGGACTAGAGGTATGGCGATCGCAGCATCCCGATCTGGCACTGGTGAATCTGAACTTGCCCGATGGGAGCGGTTTGGAATTTTTAAAGGCGATGGGCCGTAGGCAAGACCACCCACAAGCCAAGTTGCCTGTCATTCTAATAGGGTCAGGGGAGGTTGGGCTGGCGGTGCAGGCTATGAAACTAGGAGCCATGGACTATTTGACCCAGGGAAGCCATCTGACTGCTGAATTACTGTGTCAATGTGTGGAGGATATCCGCGATCGCAAACTCTCAGAACAAGCGACCCAGCCAACAGAAACAGCCCTGCCCCAACTTAACCAAGAGCTAGAAGTCAGAGTTGAGCACCAGATCGTTGAATTCCAGCACAACCAGCGTTTTGTGCAGCGGATTCTCGATACCTCTCCAAATCTCATCTATATCTTTGAATGGCAAGAGCTTCGCAATGTCTATGTCAATCGCGAGATTGCAACAGTGTTGGGCTACTCTCCTGAAGAGATTCAATCGATGGGCAATCTCATGGTAGCTCTGTTGCATCCAGAGGATGTACCTAAAGCTAAAGCTTATTTTGCCCAGTTCGATACAGCTAAAGATGGCGATATTTTAGAGAACGAATTCCGCTTCCGGCACAA
>JAYKHH010000130.1:0-11692 GCA_035285265.1 Leptolyngbyaceae cyanobacterium
GCCTGTGACGGTCGATGTTTTGCAGGCAGCTAGTTATCTGAGCCAACCCGATGCCCCGTTTATTCAGTTGCCGTCTTTGGTAGAAAATCCTCAGGGCACAGTCTACTCTGGCCCTGGTAGTCGCGCCATGAGTGATATTCTGCGAGGGCAGCATGACCCTGTCCTACCGACAAAGTTGGTTTTGGCTCCAGGGCAACACCAAATGCTGCTTAACTTACCGATTCCTGTGCGCGAGTTAACGCCACCCCTGAATGGTCGCTCTACCTTTATGCGCTTGCGGAGTAATGGCCCTGTTTATGCAGCTAGCCTATCGCTGTTTGCCCGATTGAACTCCGATGGCAGTGAACGTGCCCCCACCCTAGAAGAGTGGCAAACAATTTTGCAAACCGGTGGATTAGCCGAGATGCGCGATCGCGTCCCCACTCCCTTAGATCAAAAGACAGGGGCAGTAATTTACAGTCGAGTGGCTGGGGTTGGCAAAGGTTCCCAGTGGTTCGCCACCTTAACGGATCGACCTGGTTTTCCCCATCTCACCATTCCTAAACCCAACCAAGCATTTTCCTATGGGTTAAGTACGTTGCATCGCGGCACCTTGGGCACCGGACAAGTGCAAAGTTCACCGCTGCTGGTGCGTTACCCCGATACAGCCTATGAAGCCCATGGTAATTACGGGATTCAATACAATTTGACCCTACCCCTCCGCAACCCAACCAATCAGCTTCAATCGGTAGCTTTAGCCATTCAAACCCCTATCAAACAAGATCAAATCCAAGGGGGATTGCGTTTCCTCGAACCGCCCTCTCGCAGTGTGTTCTTTCGGGGAACGGTACGGGTACGCTACACCGATGATCAGAAGTTGCCTCAAACTCGCTACTTTCATCTCGTACAACGACGGGGAGAACAGGGTGAGCCTTTAGTGGTTTTGAATATGCCTAAGGGCGATCGCCGTTTAGTACAGGTTGATTTCCTCTATCCTCCAGACGCAACACCTCCCCAGGTACTCACCGTGAAAACCTTGCCCGTCCCCAAATAAAGATAGGGTTTTCTAATTATTTCAAACAACTAGAATCTGGGGAGGGCGTAGCATCCGGGTCAGTATTTTGATAAAAGCGTTGAGCCGATCTACCGGATGCTGCGCCCCTACACAATCCAAAATCCAAACCTCCCCCTGACACCTAACTAAGAAAGTCTAGAATATGCTGCGCTGTTAGTTGGGACTGTTCTAGATGGGGCAGATGCCCGCAACGGGGTATCCAGATCAGTTGGCTTTGGGCGATCGCCCCTTTAAAAGCGCCCGCATCTTTTGTGCCGAGAATCCGATCCGACTCACCCCATAGGATTAAGGTGGGTAGTTGAAGCTGAGACAGTTGATCCTTGAAGGAGGGATACCCGCCACTTCTTGTAAAAGCAATCAGCGCTTGCTTCCAGCCCGAAGCTTGGAGATGTAGAGAACCACAGAGTTGATCATCGAAGGTAAGCAAGTCGGGGTCATGATAGGCATTGCGACAGATCTGCTGGCGTACCTTGGGGCTTTGCAAAATTCCAGCCGCCAGGTTACCCAAGGGTGGCACCAGGAATTTGCCCAGGGCTGGCCCACTCGTAAAACCCGCACTATCGATTAAGACTAGTTTTTCCACCACTTCTGGATAGGTGAGGGCAAAGTCGATCGCAGCGGCCCCGCCCATGGAAGCACCGACCAAGACAACGGGGCGATTAATCAGGGTTTGCCAGCAGGCATAGAGATGGGTCTTGATTGTATCGGGATTCAAGGGGATTTTAGGGGAGCGGTCTGTAAACCCAAATCCCAACAAATCGATCGCCCAAGTATCCTGTTGAACTGCCAATAATGGCAAGAGACGACGAAATTCTAAAACAGAACTATCAAACCCATGCAGTAGTAAAACGGGAGTTCCCGCTGCGGATTGATGGACATAGGTAGTGGCAATGGGCTGCTGACTCAGAGGCGTAAAAATGTCCCGTTGCTCAATACTTTTGGCAAGGGCGATCGCATCGGGGTCAGTCAGTTGCTCGATGGGAAAGGGTAGAAAATTGAGCGTCATAGATGAACTAGGTTTCGGGTGTCAGGTTTCGGGTGTCAGGCTTGCCGCGATCTTGGGTAGGGGCATGGCACTGCCATGCCCTCCTGATGGTCAGGGTTGCTAGATTTATGCCTGTGACTGCTAATAAATTCCTCACTTCACTGCATTGAAGATAGACCGCATAAATACCAGGGCGATCAGAATTAGCAAAGTCCCAATCCAGTGAATGTTGACTGGAGAGGAGTCAGTCGGCTCCAACCAGGGCTTGAGAAGTTTAGCAACAAAGGGCATCACTAACCAGGTCAATAAGCAGCACGAAGCCAGGTTACTCAATAGCATGGAGTCAGCTAGCGAGAAGACACTCATCCAACTGATAGAAGACTGTCCCAGAGTCAAAATCATCACGGTTGGATACAGGCCCAACAAAGTAGCTAGAATCTGTTTCCAGGCAGGGGGTTGAGCTTTTTGCTTAATAAACCAACGCTCTAAGCCAGTCTTGAAATGGGTGATTTTGTACGTAGAGAAGACTTTCTTACCCACTTCGATCAGATCACGCCGGATCTCGGACTCTACCCAATGGGTTAAATGATCAGAGGAGTCAAAATGGACAATGACATACCACTTGTTGTAATCCCCTTCCACGGGAGGACAGACATCGGTTCCTACATAACCCGTGAATTGGCTGGCTGCCTCCCTAATGTTTGATTGCCATTCTCTGAATTCTGCTTCTTTACTTTTGTCAACTTCATGCTCAATGACATAGCTTGCACTGCTTGACTTGTCGAGTTGTTGGTTAGACATTCGTAGGGGTCGCAACGGGAGATGGATGTCAGTAGATTTAGCTTAGAGCAAATTCTGGGGTTGGCAATCACCGTCTCATTTTAAGGGCACATAGCTAATCAAATTCTGATAATCATCATCTCCCGCAACCTCAGCAATGAGTATCAGATCCTCGATCACCTGTCCCATTGCTGCATTCTTCCGCAACACTAAAATCCCTGGTACCTGTCGCCCTGCCGCCAAATGATCCGCTAAGTGTCGTGGCATAGATCGGCGATTATTTGTCACTAAAATAAACCTATGAACTTCACACCACAGCAAAATTTCTGGGTCTAGCGTCCCTGTTGCCGGTGCGGAAGGATCTCCCACCATCCATACCGTCAAGCTTGGAAGACGACGCAACAATTGCACACGCCACAGTCGTGCTAAATTTTCATCCAATAAATAGCTAATCGCCACTACACTGCTACCTGCTGGGTCTCTTGGGCAATTTTCAACTGCTGTAACCGCTTTGCGATCGCTGGTGCCTGTTGATCATGCTCTGCCTCAGCCTTGAGGGTGTAATCTAACCAATCGGCAACATACTTTCCAACTGTTTGAGAATTTTCCAAATAATACAAGACCGTCGCATAAATTTGCGCCAGCGTTACAGTGTGGAAAATCTGGGCAATTTCCTCCGGTGACTTTGCATTATGGATATACTCATACAAAATATGCTCAATCCCAATCCGGGTTCCCTGAATCCGAATATCATCAGGAGCTAAAAAGACAAAATAGTCTTCTAACTGCATCACTGCCTCCCTTTTATGGATGGTTAGATGGGTTGATTGTAACGAACCTTGGCTCACTCCTGACCCATGATGCTATCCATAAAAAAGCGATCGCGTTCTCTAGAGTCACAAGATCCGAGATCGTACCCCATCCTTCAAATGCCCTGACCCCTGACACCTACTCCCTAGGGCAATTCCACGGAAGTCGGTTTAGCAATATGGGGCAATCCCCAACCTAGCTTTTCCCGAAGCAGATGAAAATACTCTGGAGGTTGCAGTCGGATAAAGCGAGCGGAGTAGGGTGATTTCTTGATTTTGACTTGATCCTCAGGCAAGACATAACATCCTGCATTGCCATCCACCGTCATCACCAGACGATTGGGGTTGGCTGGAAAGATCGTCACGGGCTGAGTATTAGAAAACACCAACGCTCTGGAAGCCAAGGAATGGGGGCAAATGGGCACCAACTGTAGTACTGGAACGCCAGGGGTAATGACAGGCCCCCCTGCAGACAGCGAATAGGCGGTTGAGCCAGTGGGGGTGGAAATAATGACACCATCCGCTGCAATATCCACCGCTGTATGGTTACCAATCTGAATTTCAAAATGGCACATACTGGTCAGGGGTTCTCGATGGATCACCATTTCATTCAGACACAGGGCTTCCCACAACAACTCATTGTCGCGGTATACCTCAACGGCAAGCATAACCCGTGATTCGATGTCGTACTGACCTGCGATCGCCATTTCTAGCGCTTGGGGCAATTGATTGACATAGGTTTCTGTTAAGAACCCCATATGCCCCGTATTCACCGCCAAGAGAGGGATTCCACAGGGGGCCACCTGTCGAAAAGCTGACAGGACGGTGCCATCCCCTCCCAAAACCACGGCAAAACTCATATCAGCATCAAAACCTGGGGGCACCAACTGATCAATGGCCGTGTGACAAACAGGCCCTGTAGAAGGAGAACATCCTAGAATGCCGCCAATGCCTGTAGTTGTATGAACATCCCAACCATAGCCAAGCAGCTTGTCTTGCAGTTCTTGGGCAATCCGACAAGCATTAGGCTTTACCTCGTTGTAAATAATGCCAGCTTTAGGCACGCTTTAGATCCAGCTTAAAGTTTATAAAGAACAAAAAGTTATAGATGTGAAAGTTTGGATGAGCAAGCTTGGTTTTCTCCTAATCAGGAGGCGGATCTAAACTTTTCACATTAAAGATTTTTCCCATGTTGTTATAAAATACCCGGAATTTCGCCACAAAAATTTTTCAATCCAAAATCTAAAATCTAAAATCCAAAATTCCTAGAAGGGAATTCTTTTTTTCTCCCGCTTTTTAGCTGATTGCTCGTAATCTAATTCCTTGAGCTTCTTCATAATGCGGGTAAAGTAGTCCTGCATATAAGATTCCAAGGTGGTTGTTTCCTGGGGGTCTAAGCCAAAGACTGGGTACACCGCTTCCATGGAAGCTTTCAACGGCTTACCGGTGGCAATCACTTCTGTAAAGGCAAGGCGATCCGCCAAATTCCATCCCCACTGGAAGAATCGGGCAATCCGACGTACCGTTCGCAGGAGGTTGATGGGCATCCGTGTAACCTTAGCGTCTTGACCAGACAATCGCTCGCACAGTCGAATGATCTCATAACTACTCCAAGCACGGGAGCCCACAATGGGGAAACTCTGGCGCTCAGTTTCTGGTGTGGAAAGGGCACGAATGGCAAACTTGGCAATATCTTGGGTGTCCATATAGGCAATGGGGGAGGTTTCACCCATGACCCATACCGCTTGCCGTTCTAAAATAGGAATAGCATACTGGCCAATTAATCCTTGCAAAAATCCGCAGGGACGGAGGATGGTGTAATTTAAGCCTGATTCTGCTAGAAATACCTCGGTGCAGCGCTTCACTTCCATTAACGGAACATCTGGATACTGTTCAGCATCCAAAATTGAGAAGAAGATAAAACGCTCTACATTAGCAGCTTGTGCTGCTTTAATTAGGGCAACTTTGCCTTCCCAATCGACTTGCTTGATACTTAAGGAATCCGTGGGTCTTGCGGTTGCTGCATCAATGACTGCCTTTACATCCTTTAAGGCTGGCCCTAGGGTTTCAGGATCACAAAGGTCACCTCGCACTAGCTCAGCGCCCCATTCTTTTAAGAAAGCTGCTTTTCTGGGACTGCGAACCAGACACCGTACCTGGTATCCCTCATCTAAAGCACGCCGGGTCACCTGTCTTCCTAAGGTACCAGTGGCACCTACAACTAATAAAGTCATGAGGGATTCGCAACAAAACGTTAACTTTTAATAAGATGTTATCAGAAATCCGTGGGTCTCATACGAGATCAGAACAGTTGTCCCTCAGTTTTGTCAGAGAATTTTGTACAGAACTATAACTTATGGCTAACTTGAGTTCACTTCCCGAAGCGACTTCACTGAATTGCACGATCGCCCATCCCTTAGATCTGAGTTGTCTCAGACAGATAAACGAAGCGGTGCTGAGCCTGGATCAAGCTCAACAGATGGCAGAGTTTTTTAATGTATTAGGAGATATTAATCGCCTCCGAATTCTCTCGGCTCTCACCGTTCAAGAACTCTGCGTCTGCGATTTAGCAGCGATCGTGAAGATGAGTGAATCTGCAGTTTCCCATCAACTGCGATCGCTGCGGGCTATGCGTCTAGTCAGCTACCGTAAGCAGGGCAGAAAGGTATTCTACTGCCTCAAAGATAGCCACATCCTGGATCTCTATCGCACTGTATTAGAGCACTTAGAAGAACCAGAGGATTAGCTAAGGGTCTAGAGATTAGCCTCAACGCCTAGGCGTTGAGGTCGGTCAGTATGAACGCGGTGTGGCTGAGATCATCTGTAAGGGCATGGCACTGCCATGCCCCTACCAAACCTAGACGCTGATTCAGCAATGCCCAACTTCTATTCTTCACCACCTTGAATTTTGAGGAGGACAAACCCCATCCCTAGCCCCACTAAAATTAGGCTAAAGGATAGTACGGCGGCATTTAACATTTCAGGATTCATTGCTTAATCTCCCCTTGGATTGGTATGAAGTATTTTAAAGCAGTCTGGTCACGCCTCCCTATTATCTCACCTAGGAAGCTGACAGGATTGGGTTGGAGCAACAGAGAGAGCACCTACATAGATGAAACCCTTAGCAATTCCCACCATAAGGAGTGGAAACTCAAAGAGTGGAAGCTCAGAGAGTGGAAGTTCAGAGAATGGAAAATCGCCAGAAAATCGACCTCAGTTAGCCTTAACCCTGGGGGATCCGGCGGGAATTGGCCCTGAGGTTATCCTCAAAGCCTTAGCTGATCCCGCCCTACCCCAAACCTGTGCCGTTACGGTAGTCGGGAGTCGAAGTTTGTTGCACAAAACCTATCAGCAACTGCAACAACAACAGGCGGATGGGGTCAATCCGCCAGAACCCCTAGCCGATCCTGAGCAACTGGCTGTGATCGAGGTGGATTTAGACTGGGAAATAGAGCGCCAAATCACGCTGGGAGTTGGCAATGCCGCCAGTGGGGCTGCGAGTTTTGCTTACTTGGAAACGGCGATCGCCCACACCCTGGCCGGCCAATTTCAGGGCATTGTCACGGGGCCGATCGCCAAGTCGGCTTGGAAGGCAGCCGGACACGAATATCCTGGGCAAACGGAATTGTTGGCAGAACGAGCGGGGGCCACTCGATTTGGCATGTTATTTGTGGCGCGATCGCCCCATAGTGGTTGGATGCTCCGAACCTTACTGGCTACCACCCACATTCCCCTGCGGCAAGTGGCCGATGCATTGACCCCAGAACTAATGACTGCCAAGTTAGATTTATTGATTGAGTGTTTAAAACAGGATTTTGGTTTAGAGGCACCCCGGATTGCGATCGCAGGTTTAAATCCCCACAGTGGCGAACAAGGACAATTAGGGCATGAAGAACAGGCTTGGTTAACACCCTGGCTCATGCAAGAACGAGAGAAAAGACCGAATTTGCGTCTCGATGGCCCCATTCCACCGGATACGCTTTGGGTGAGGCCAGGTCAAGCCTGGTACGGAATTGGTAATCCAGGCAATCTAGCCGATGCCTATCTAGCGCTCTATCACGACCAAGGCTTAATTCCTGTCAAACTCATGGCCTTTGATCGAGCAGTGAATACGTCCATCGGGCTACCCTTTATCCGCACCTCTCCCGATCATGGAACTGCCTTTGATAGTGCTGGACAGGGTATCGCAGATGCTACGAGTTTGAAAGCAGCTCTGCAATTGGCAGTAGAGATGGCAAATCGAAAGGTGTTGCTTGCCCAGGGTCGAAAGCATTAATGGGTATGGCAGTGGGTCAGGACAAACGAGATGTAGCTAAGAGCCTGGGCAAGGGCATGGCACTGCCATGCCCCTACGGAACGTCAGTTCGACGAAAGGTTTTTTAGGAGGCTTTCGCGGAGCGAAAGCCTCCTAAAAAACTATTGTGTGTGCGTGAAGCGCACACACAATAGGGCTATCGAATTCACGTTACTGAAGGTAGGCACTGACTCAGCAATGCTCATTAAGCTGGCAACTGGCGGGGAAGTTCCACTCGAAAGATGGAGCCTATACCGACCTGACTTTCAACCGTAATGCTGCCATTCATCAGATGCACAAGCGCATCTACGATCGCCAACCCCAAGCCCGTACCCTCATATTCGCGACTAATGGTTTGATTGACTTGCCGAAACTCCCGAAAAATCAGAGCTAGTTCTGATTCGGCAATTCCAATACCCGTATCTAGAATAGAGAACGCAAGACGATCTGAATCTATTTCCTCAACCCTTACCACGACCCAACCTGATTCTGTAAACTTAATCGCATTCGATAACAAATTAGTCAGAATTTGACGCAGACGGGTACTGTCATTAACAACCTGAGGGTGAGAAACTTCTAAATTGACTTGCAGTTCCAGATGTTTTTGTTCTGCTTCAGCCCGGAATTCCTCAACAGTTGCTGTCACTAATTGGGAAACATCAAAGCACTCCCGCTTAAGTTCAAAGCGTTCAGCTTCCATTCTAGAGAAGTCAAGGATATCCTCAATTAATCGAAGTAAATGTTTGGCATTCTTGAGAATCCGTTCTGCTATCTTGGCTTGCTGGGAATTAGATGACTGTTGTTGAAACTGGCGCAGGAGCAATTGAGAAAATCCTAAAATTGCGTTCATGGGAGTTCGCAACTCATGGGACATCATTCCTAAAAATTGGGATTTCAGGCGAGAGGCTTCTACTAACTGCAAGTTTTGGAACTGGATGCGCTGGATTTGTAATTGAGCTTGCCTACGAGCAGTAATATCCCGTAATAACCAGCGCAGAGTCACGGGCTGATGATCTTGATTGCAGACCATGGCAACGGTTAAGGCAGCATCAAAGGATAGACCATCCTTAGGTTGAATCTGCACGATCCATTCTTGGGACTGGTGAAATTGTCGAAGTCGAGCCAATTCATTGCGGAAGAGACGACGGCATGAATCAGCAATAAAAATACACAATGGTTTGCCGACGATGAACTTGGGAGAAGTATTCAGTAACAGGGCTGCGGCCTGATTTACTTCCTGAATCGTGCCCAGGGTATCTGTAACCAGGTAGCCATCCGGCGCAAACTCAAATAATTCCTGGTAGCGCTGGCACTCTGCCTCCAGCCTATAACGAGTTTTCAGTAACTCTTCATTCTGCTGACGGAGTTCCTTTTCAGAAGTTTGTAGTTTATCTAGCGCATTACGGAGTTCCTCTAAGGCTATTGAGAAAGGCTCTGGCTGTTCTGAAATAGACTGATTCGCTTGCTGATCAACATCTTTAGCGAGTTGATTCACCGGCTGTATTCGCTGAAAAAACTTATTCGTATACACATTTAAACTCCAGCCCATTAAGAATGGGAAATAAATCCAAGAATTCACTCAACTCCTCATTGAATTAGGCATCTCTTTGGAATCAAAATTATCAAGGGCGAGAAATTTCAGAAGAACTTCAATCTTTTGCCAATTTGTGTTTTTCAAGCGTCTACTTTGCAAATATGCTTGTTTTAAAATAGCTGTTTTATGAAAATAAAGGCTGAATCGATTAAGCTCTAATACTTAATCGTCTTAAAAATTTTAATTCAAGTCCATCACCTAATTGGAAATAAATGATTTAACTTATATTGGATTTGTATTCAATAGAAAAAAGAATTATTGGATTATGCCTTCTATATCACCATCCCAAATTTGCCATACCTCTAACTCCCCTTAAAGGCAGATGGGTAGTAGCCCCTAAGGAGGAATCAAGTTTTATTTAATCGCTTTAAGATCCGACTTCATAAAAACTTCAAAAGTTGCATCTTGGCAAACTTTACTCAGTCTTTTGCAACATCCATTCAAATTGCTGCCAGCACAGATAGAGCGCCCGTGGAACGTGGAAGCAGCCCTTCCATTTACCGCCCTTAAGATTTAAAAGTACCTCACCCCGACGGTTGAGATAGCCAAACCACTCCCCGTAGGTGCGATCGCTAAAGTGTGCCCAGCTATAATCATGCAATTTCTGATACCACTGCCAACAAGCCTCTCGTCCGGTGAGGCGATACCCCATAGCTAGGGCTACTAGGGCTTCTAAATGCACCCACCACAGTTTTTGATCCCATTCCAATTGCTGGGGGGGATGCCCTGCTGCATCCATAAAGTAGTACAGCCCACCATACTCAGCATCCCAAGCAAAATTCAGGATATTTAGCACCACATCTACAGCTTGGTGCATGGTTTGGGTATCTTGACGACGCTGGGCGATATCCATCATGAACCACATCGCTTCAATGCCGTGACCTGGATTAATCAGCCGTCCCTCAAAACAATCCACCAGGGAACCATCGGGAGCCACATTTTCATAGAGGAGGTTGCGATCGCAATCTAAAAAATCAGTCATGACTTCTTGCACCGTTGCATCCAAGATCGGCTCCAGGGTAGTGCTGGGCAATAGCCACTCCATCTCTAGGGACAGGTTGGCTAAAATCATCGGCACTGCCAAGGCTTTCAGGGGGCGAGTCCCAGGATAGGTTTTGTTGTACTTGCCCTTGGGGTTGTCCTGACGGCGCAACACGTTATTGTAAGCCTGTAATGCCACATCCCTAGCCCAGTCTTCGCCAGATGCTAAGGCATATTTGCTGAACGCCATGGCTGCAAAGCAGTCAGAGAAAATATTGTAGGGCTGGACGAGGGGATTCCCGGTGCGATCGAGGGCAAAGTACCAATTGCCGTCTGCGTCTCTCCCATGATTTGCCAGGAAATTAGCCCCATGAGCCGCAATTTTGAGCCAGTCTTCCCGCTGCTCTAGCTGACTGTATAGCATCGAGAAGATCCACACTTGGCGATTTTGCAACCAGATAAACTTATCAGTGTCGTAAACCTTGCCCTCCCGATCCAAACAGGTGAAATAGCCCCCATGTTGCTCATCGATCGAGTGCTGTTCCCAAAAGGGCAGGACATCTTGGAGCAGTGCATTTTTATACAGCTCAGCCAGTGCTTTAAAGTCGTGCTCCATGAATCCCCGCTTGAATCTTTGTGTCTGTGCCAACAGCAATGGGATTCATTATCGCCTTGCTGTGGATGGACAACAAGTAATTAGGGGACTATCGTGATTTCAACCCCATTAGACCTCTTTTTTGCTGGGATGAGATTGTCTCACCTTTCTACCCGTGACTTCATTAATCGCAGTAATTAATTTACTTTTCTCTCCGCTGACGCAGGATTCGCTCATCATCTTTTAAGCCTAATCGCTGCAATGTAAATTCAGCGCGATCGCGTTCACTGTCAGGAACCGAAGCTGTCAGGACAAGCTGCAACGAGGGCAATAAAATCTCAAACCAATCGTCCTCTACTTGGAAAGGATCGAGGACTTGATCGTCTAAGGCTCTTTTACTGCTATTAATCCACCCAGAGCAGAAACGGTAGTTACTCCATTCATAGGCCAGAGAACGATGATTTTTACAGGAGAGATAGTGGTCTACTGTTCCTCCTAAATCAAGCATGGCGGAATAGCCACAGAGTTTATGAAAGCCATCAGCCAACGGACTTTTGAAAGGAGACCACAAATCTCTGGGACGTTTCTGGTCATTATCAG
>JAYKHH010000131.1:0-2624 GCA_035285265.1 Leptolyngbyaceae cyanobacterium
AAAATTTCGATGAATTGGTGAATTGAGGCAAACCTACCCTGCTTCCATAGCATCCCAGATGCAACGATACTGACACGCAAGTTCCTTAACTCAACTGACTGCGGAAGCGATTAACGCTAATGGTCAGCAAAACCGTTGCAAACAAGCCAAGGGCAAGAACGTGGGGATAGAGAATTTCTAGACCTGCACCCTTCAGGAGAATCCCACGGGCGATCGCTACAAAATGGCGCAAGGGGTTCATCAACGACAGGTATTGAAACACCACGGGCATACTTTCGATGGGAGCGATCGCGCCGGAGAGTTGGATCAGGGGCAAGTTAACAAAAAAGGAAATTAAGATCACCTGTTGTTGACTGCGGGCCAAGGTTGCCAGCATGATGCCCACGCCAATCCCCACAAAAATATAAAGTCCAGATAGGGTGAGGAACAGCAGCAAGCTGCCTCGAATCGGTACACCAAAGACCAGTCGGGCAATTCCCAAAGCCAAGAGCACATCCCCAATCAGAAGCACAAACAAGGGAACCACCTTCGCCAGCAGAATTTCCCAGGCATCGGCGGGGGTCATCAACAGTTGCTCTAGGGTGCCAGAATCTTTCTCGCTCACCACCGTCGTAGAGGACACGAGGGAACTTGTGAGCGTCAAGACTACTCCCAGCACCCCCGGCACCAGGAACCAGCTACTGACCAACCCTGGATTGTAAAGAAAAGTACTTTGAGATTGCACGGGCAGGGGAGGTGCATCCTGAATCAGACTCCGACTATAGTTTTGGACAATCTGTTGGATATAGCCACTGGCAATTCCGGCGGCATTGGCATCCACCCCATCAATCAGCACTTGGACTTCAGCGGTTTTGTCCTGGGCTAAATCACGGGTAAACTCTGGGGGAATGATCAAGCCTGCGGTGATCTTGCCTGTGCGGACTTGCTGAGCGATCGCCTGCTCATTGAAACTATAGTCCTGGGGCTGAAAAAGACCGTTGGCGGTGAAGGATGCAATCAGTTCTCGACTTTCGTAGGTTTGGGAATAGTCCACAATGCCCAGCTTAATATTTTGCACATCGGGATTGAGGGCAAAGCCAAAGATCAAGAGCTGAATGGTCGGTGGAAACAATAACAGGAAAATCAACTGTTTGTTTCGCAGAATTTGATTAATTTCCTTAACGGTTAAAGCCCAGAAACGGCTCTCTAAGAAGCGACTGATCAGTTTAAACATAGGTTAATCAGGAAGTTGCATTCGACTCAGAGTCCGTCTGGCGACATTAAAAAAGAAGAAACAAAGCACTGCCATAATTAGGAGCATCCACCACACTCCCAGCCATCCGGTGCCCCGCACAAAGGCATCGCGAGTGAGTTCAATATAGTAGCGAGCAGGTACCACATTGGAGATCAAGGAGAGGGGAAACGGAATATTGCTGAGGGGATAAATGAAACCAGAGAGCAACAATGCGGTCAGAAATCCCACAGTGGCGACCCCCTGTACCGCCGCATTCTGGTTAGCGGCACGGGTGCCCACCATTAAGCCAAACATGGTGCTAGCACTGATGTAGATCAGGGTTCCTAGCAGCAGGGAGGTGGGTTCTGCCGCCAACTCTAGCCGGAAGAGGATCACCCCTAGGGTAATCACCACGATCGCTTCTGCAATGCCCACAAAGATATAAGTCAGGGCTTTGCCGAGCAACAATTCCGTAGCACTGAGGGTAGAAGCATAGACTTGCAAAATGGTGCCCCGTTCTTTTTCTCGCACCATCGCTAGGGCTGCCAACAAGGAGGGATAGACCCACAACACTAACCCAAACACCCCCGGCACAATGTAGAGGGATTCTTTACGTCCAGGATTAAACCAAATCCGAGTTCGAGCCGCCACCTTGGGTTGCAGGGACACCAATCCGGAACTGCCTAAAAAAGCATTGGTGGTGGCCTTGAGGCTATTCTGAATCACCCGTGCATTGTTGGCATCGGTACCATCGACCAGCACTTGGATAGTGCTGGATCGTCCTGCTTTAATCTCCCGGCTAAAATCAGGCGGGATGACCACTGCCGCTTTAGCAATTCCTGGATCTAAAGCATGGGTGATCGGATCGCCCCCTGACCAACGCACGGGTTGAAATTGATTGGTCGCAAATAGCTGGTCTACATATTGACGGCTGAGGGGACTCCGATCAAAGTCCTGCACCACAATGGGAATATCTTTCGCTTCTAACCGAATTGCAAACCCAAAAATGAAAAAAGTTGCTAAGGGCAACAGAATCGCTAAGGCTACCGTCAGGCGATCGCGCCGAAACTGCACCCACTCTTTCACACACTGCACCCAAATTCGGTTCATCGTGCCCCCGCTTCATTAGGTTAAAGACTTTGACTCATTCGATTAACTCTCGTTGTTGACGACTGCCAGATTCTAACTCTACTATCGCTCTCATCAAACGTTGGGCATTTTTAGGGCTACGCAAGAGATAAGCAGTTTCCTCATACGCTGCATAGTCTTCACGGAAACTACTCACAAGCTGTTCTGATGGATTGAGGTTAATGTCATTCAAGACGGGAAAGTAATGTCCCAACCTCAGTCCCAATAAAATCCAGTCTTCTAGGGCTTCTTGCAATTGGTTCCGACAAGCTTCCAAGGTGCC
>JAYKHH010000132.1:0-3760 GCA_035285265.1 Leptolyngbyaceae cyanobacterium
ATTTTGGATTTTGGATTTTGGATTTTGGATTGAGGTAACTGTAGGGGCTTCGACAAGCTCAGCCCGAACGAGTCACAGGGATCGCAGTCGAACGGTGTCATTCTATCTTGTCTTCTGTGCCCCACAAAACAGAATCCGGCGTTGCCGAATCTTTGTATGACTGGTTCATCCCAGCATCCCCGCAGGCTCCCTCAATCCCCCTTTCTGGTAGCTTGCTTCCCGAAGGGCTATAGGCTGGGGGACTTTGAAGGTCGGTTCCCCCCAGAATTGGGGGGCTAGGGGGGCGCATTCATCCTCAGACTCAGCAATGCCCAGAATCCCTTAGGGTCTTAGTCTTCAGGGTAAACAATAGGTAAGGGCTTGCATCAATTCTTGAGCCGTTGCATAACGATGTTGCGGTTGGGGTTCTGTGACCCGATCAATCACCTCGCGGAGCTGAGCACAAATTGTAGGGATGCCCTCTAAATTAAAGCGGTAACTTTGACCCCGCTTGCCATAAAATTTCTGGGGTTGCTGACCTGTTAGTAGAAAAATCAAGGTTGGCCCAATGGCATAAAGATCGGATTGGGGCAGGGGTTGGCCTCGACTTTGTTCTGGAGCGGTATAACCATCGGTGCCCAAGCAAGTGCCCAAGGGGGTGCCAATCTCTTTAACGGCTCCAAAATCTAGAACCACAATGCGATTATCCCGATGCCGCACGATCAGGTTGGCGGGTTTAATATCTCGGTGGATAATAGGTGGGTTTTGGGCGTGAATGTAAGTCAATACCTCACAGGTTTGGAGCATCCAGGCGATCGCTTGTTGATGGGCTACGGGCCCCATTTGATCAATGCGCTGCTCTAGATTCTGTCCGTGAATCAACTCCATTGCTAAGTATTTTTTGCCTGACTCTATAAAAAAGTCAAAAAATTGCGGGATGCTGGGATGATGGAGGGTTTTAAGAACACGCGCCTCTCGTTCAAATAACTCCCTAGCTTTGGCAACTTGCGCCATATCCGCATTCATTTCCTTGAGGGCAATCAGAGAGAATCGCTGAAAGGAGCCTGTTTCTGCAAAGGTAGATTGGTTGCGATCGCAGGCCAGATAGGTTGTTCCCATACCTCCCTGACCCAAGGTGCGGAGAACTTGATACTGATGGATTGTACGCTCAACATTGAGCGGTTGACCACAGTGGATACAGAACAGGTTGTGGGGTGAATTCCCAGCATGATCGCACTGCTGTTGAGAGGTTGATGGAAATAGCCTGCTTTGGGGTGGGGAAACTTCTGGTGTTACTTGCACCTTGAGCATCGGCCCACCTACCGCTAGCTGCAAGAGAGAACCATCCACGATAGGACTTTGAGTCACCAAAGTTCCGTTGAGAAAGGTACCATTCTTGCCCAGGCTCACCAGTTGCCAAGCACTATGGGAAGTTAAAGGCTCTGTTTTGCGAAGTTCCAGATGGTAGCGAGACACTACCCGCTGAGCTAGAACTACATTATTGTCAGGAGAGCGTCCAACTCGAATTACCGCCTCATGGTTAAAGCGCCACTCTTGGGAAGGTAGTTGTTGAGAAGTGAGCAGGGTCAGTATAACCATTAAACCCTCGACAGCTTATCGCTTCAACGCTCCCAGATCGGGCCGAACCTTGAGCCGGACAGCCAATGCTGTAATATTGTCATGCCCGTTGAATTGATTAGCAAGATCAATTAATTGGTTCACACCTCGCTCTAAATTGGTTTGGGAACTGAGGAGGGGTTCCAGGTAAGTGCGCCAATGGGTCTCCAGAAAATCGTTATCCGTCAAGCCATCTGAGCAGAGCAGCAACAAGGAATCCTCATTCAAATCCATAAACTGTACATCTGGATTAATGAAGTTCTCATCTCTGGGGCCTAAGGCTTGGGTAAGTTGGTAGGCATCGGGGCGGGCGTAGGCAATGGTAGGTTCTACACCCCGTTGGATCTCGCGCTGCCCCACATCATGATCGGCAGTTACCTGCTCTAGCCCTCGCCTGCGACTGAGGCAATAGAGACGACTATCGCCGACGTGGGCTACGGCAATGTGATTGTCATAGACCAGGAGTAAGACCATCGTGGTTCCCATCCGCCCACTGCCAGAGCGATCGCCCTGTTGGTTGAGGTCATAGATGGCTTGGTTGGCCAAGATAATTCCTTCACGAATCTTTTCTTCTGAGGGCAAAAGATGACGTTTCTTAGTCTCAACAGGTTCAACATCCAGCCAATGGGTTTTGAAGTACTGCTTGAGAGTCTCAACGGCCAAATTACTGGCTACTTCACCACTGGCATGACCGCCCATGCCGTCACACAGGATAAAAATTCCCCGTGCCTGGATGGTACGTCCTAGAAGACCTTCAGACTTTTTGATCTCTGTCTGCAAACCAAAACAATCTTCATTGTGGTCTCGTTGTTGTCCTGTATCAGTGCGCCCAACCTCTTCCATGCTAAAGAGTTGCATAGGCAACACCATCGTTGGAGTGTCTTCGTACTCTTCTAATTCTTCTTCCTCATTTGCATCATTATCTTCAGCATTGGCATCTTGATTAGCACTCGCGGCTCCGGGAACGGTAGCTCCTGGAAATAGAGAGCTTGAGTGCGGTGAGAGGGAAAAGTCCATCGTCGGCTCCTCATTCCCTTCTTCAGAAGTAAACGTACTCATCGAGAAAGCAGGAAAAAGAGGAGGAGTATCTGGAACCTCTGGGACACTGCCTTGTAATTGATGGGCGATCGCTTCTAATTGGGCTTGAAGGTCATGGAGGGTGCGAATTTCACCGGAAGCAAGTTTGTAGATGAGGGATGCAAGCTCTCCAATTTGAGTCCGTTGTGTGTGACTAAATAACTCCTGCCAAAGTCTTCCTAAACCTTGCCACGAGATCGGGGTCGTTGAAGTATCTACATACAGACGCTGCAAACACAGGACTCCATCTTCATCAATTCGCAAGTTGTTCAAGTCGAGCAAACTTTGACGGCACTGCCAGGGTTCCAGCGCTACCCAGAGTTCTGCCATTTCATGCAGCCAGTGCAAGAGTTCCAACTGGGAGGTTTGCACATCAGACCACAGATCCACTAATTGAGGCAGATCGACTCGATTTTCGAGGAGCATCACTTGCCGCTGATCTTGAATCCAAGCATCGTGGAGCTTCGGCAAGGATTGGTGGAATTTGGCTCGCAGCGCTATATAGGGTTGAGCTAACGTCGGAGCGGAAACTGTAGGCATGTCTCCTGCATTGAGGGAAGACATCTGTAGGGGTTGACAATCCAGAACCTGGAGTTGTAGCTCAGAGGAAAGCTCGGCTTCAGAGGGAAACACGGCTAAAATTCTGTAGCGCTGCTGTGGGTCTAGGTAAAGATCGTCTGGTAACGCAGCAGAGTCTGCAGGTTGGTCTTCTAACTGTTGCCAGAGACTATTATCTAGGGTTTCAGAAGACTGATCACTTGGCAGGTCAGTGGGTATGGAGGGCGTGACAATGACCCACCATACTGTTCCAGTCCGGGCGTTACAGTTATGGCACTGTAGCGCATCCAGTTGTACATGCGTGCCGCATTCAGAGCAAACCTTATAGGTCAGAGGGAGGCCACACCCTTGACAAAACTTGTGCGTATCTGGGTTTTCAAACTGGCATTGGGGACAAATCAGCATAAATGGGATTTCCTTGCTTCCCGTCATCAAGCTAAGGCAGGGAGGATGAATGTAGATACCTGAAGACGCTAATCTCAATTGAGCATAACCTAGGCAGGTATAGATCAGAGATCACTTTGTCTAC
>JAYKHH010000133.1:0-5888 GCA_035285265.1 Leptolyngbyaceae cyanobacterium
AAGGCATTGGTCGTCCTAGCACCTATGCCACGATTATTGGCACCATTATCGACCGGGGCTATGCTCAATTAACGGGCAATGCCCTAGTCCCAACCTTTACGGCTTTCGCAGTCACAGCCCTCCTAGAGAAACATTTTCCGGACTTGGTAGACACGGGGTTTACAGCTCGCATGGAACAAACCCTAGATGAAATCTCTACGGGCGAAGTTTCCTGGTTGCCCTATCTAAAAGATTTTTACTTGGGAGAAACTGGGCTGGAAACTCAGGTCAAGGAACGGGAAAGCCAAATTGACCCCAGTGAAGCTCGCACCGTGGAGCTAGAAAACCTCAATGCCAAAGTTCGGATTGGTCGGTATGGGCCTTACATTGAAACTGAGAACGGGGATGGCATGGTTAAGGCTTCTATCCCCAAGGATCTCACCCCCTCCGATCTAGACCCAGAGCAAATTGAAACTATTCTGCGGCAGAAAACGGAAGGCCCCGATAAGATTGGGTTCCACCCGGAAACTGGGGAACCGATCTATGGTTTGATTGGTGCCTACGGCCCTTACATTCAACTAGGGGATGCCTCTGAGGAAACCCCTAAACCCAAGCGAGCTTCCTTACCCAAGGGGGTTACCCTAGAAACCATCACGTTAGAGATGGCTGTAGGGCTTTTGGCTCTGCCTCGCACCCTGGGAACCCATCCGACAACCCATGCCAAGATTCAAGCCAATTTAGGACGGTTTGGCCCCTATGTGGTTCATGATCAAGGCAAGGAAGGCAAAGACTATCGATCTTTGAAGGCAGGGGATGATGTGTTAACCATCTCCCTAGAGCGGGCATTGGAATTACTCAGTCAACCCAAGGCAGGACGCGGAGCGAGTAAATCCAAAGCGGCCCTCCGAGAACTGGGCGCTCACCCCACCGATGGGGAACCCGTTAATATCTACGATGGCCCCTACGGCCCGTACATTAAGCATGGTAAAGTCAATGCTTCCTTGCCAGAGGGGCAATCCATCGAAGAGATTACGATGGCGATCGCGGTAGAAGCCTTGGCAGCTAAAGCCCCTGCTACTAAATCAGGTCGCAAATCCACCAAGGCTGCTGACAAAACCAGTCAATCTACAACCTCTAAAACAGCTACCTCTAAAACAGCTACAACCTCTAAAACGGCGGCATCAGGCAAGGCAGCAACCGCCAAAAAGACAACCGCCCGTAAATCCCAGAGTACCTCTACGGCTGCTAAATCAACGTCCAAGAAAACCTCCAAGACTAGCACGCAAGAAAGTTCTTCTTAACAGATTGGGTAGGGGGATCCCCTACTCAAGGGATTGCGGTTGAAGCAGAGGTCTCATGAGATACGTTGAATTTTAGATAAAAATGCTAGATGGACGTGCCAATCAAACAGGCACCCGTGAGATTCACGCCATTTAAGTTCGCGCCTGCCAACTCAGCACACAGAAGATTGGCTCCTGTTAAATTTGCCCCAGCTAGGTTTGCGCCTCGGAGGTCTGCCTCCTCTAGATTTACTTCACTGAGAAGGGTTCCCTGTAAATCCGCCAAACTCAAATTGGCCCCCTGCAGATTGGCCCCCGTTAAATTAGCGCCCCGGAGGTCAGCCCCGCGCAAATCTACCCCTTGCAAGTTCACACCCATCAAATTAGCGCCACTGAGAAAAGCCCCGGCCAACATCGCCTGGGTGAGTTTTGCCCGCATGAAATTGGCACCCCGGAGATTGCTGCCCCGGAGGTCAGCCTCCGTCAGATCTGCCTGCATCAAGTTCGCGCCAATTAGGTTAGCCCGCAGGTCACTGCCAACCAATTGCGCTCCCATCAAGTTTGCGCCATCAAAACAGGCCCCCGTGAGCTTAGAGCCACTAAAATTAGTGCCAAGCAACTTGGCACCCGCCAAATAGATACCCCGTAAGTCCACACCCGACAGATCTTCATCTTCTAGGTCAATGCCTGGAAGATGCTTTGATTGACCAGAGCGAATCGCTTCAATATCACCCATTGACTTTTTCTAATCCCTCAGAACTGGTTTGGGTTTTCCGCTGAAAGCGGGACGGAATAAACGGGATGTTGCGGTGCAACGTCCTGCCTTAAGTTGGTAGCTCACTGGTTTGAGCAGAGGAGTCAAATTCGTTGAATGAGTGCGTGAGCGGCATTTCAGCGTGGGAGTCAAGCAACCACATTCCTGTCGTCACCTTTGTAGAAGTAATAGGTAAGGCTAAACCCTGTTGCATTCCACTCACCAGTAACGCAAGCGCTTCAACTAGTTTAGGATCCCAGCGATCGCTCGTTTGCCCTTGGCACTCTGCCAAAACTTGCACCCAAGCTTCCTCTGGAGTTTTGACCTCAGACTGTTTAAGCTGATTAACCCGCTGTTGCCCATGGGTAACAAGAGCGAGAATCCGAGATTCCAAGGGGATTTCATCCCCTGCTAACCCTCCAGGATAGCCCAATCCGTTCCACCATTCGGTTTGGTGCGTGAGGATAGTGGCGATCGCCCGCAGTCGAGGCATCAACCGCAACACTTGAGTTCCAGGAACGAGAGAACAACTAAGTGGACAACTGGGAGCTTCTGCTTGATAGCGGGGAGCTGTGCCGGGATTCAGTTGGCTCTCTGCGTCTTGGTAGGGGGCAATCCGATGCAGCAGCCCTGCGAGACGCAGGCGATGAATCTGCCAACTGGGTAAATCGAGCAACTGTCCCATCATTTCTGCCAAGGCTGCCACTTCAGCCGCAGCCAAGGGATTTTTCAAGTCGGTCAAATCCATCAACTGTGCCATTTGCAGGAAGGCTTGCAGTTCATTAGAAACCAAGTTGTGATTGAGGGCAGTTTCCCCGCCAGGGTTGAGAACGTAGGTAGGCACTTCCTGGTTTAAGGTTTGCTCACTGGTTTGGAGATAATCTACGACGCGGGAAACAATTTGATGCACATCATCGGGGCGATCGACCGGAGCTGTTTTGATGGCCTGAACTTGGGCTTGAAGGGTCTTTTGGAGCGGTGGATTGTAGCGACCCAAATGGGAAATGGTCAGATTCACAGCTTCTTCCACGAGAGCTGGCTCAAAAGTCCATAGCCCATAGAACTTACGCTCCCGGTCTTCCGTGGGCAAGCCACCGGGGCCATAATCTGCCTCCGACAGTTCCTGACACAGCACCATCGCCGTATAGGTAGGCGACAGGATCATCAAGTGCCATTCCTGAGCGACGGGATCAGTGGGGTCTAGTTCCACAAGGGTCACATTGCTGCGATGGCTGGTTTTGTGTTCTGCAAATCCAGTATTGGCTGCTGCCAGAATTGTGACATGGCGAGATTTATCGGCAATCTCCTGATAACGCTCCGCTTCTTGGAAATACCATTTCCCCTGTTGAAACGCAGCCAACACCAAGGGCTTACTCGTTGCGGTCAAAATGGCATCTTCTAGGGCGTGACACAGAGCCACCAACGTATTTTTGTAATAAACCCCAAAACTCAGGGGGCGTGCGCGTCCTATACCACCTTGATCATCCGGGAGAACAGCTTGATGGGCTGTCTCCAGTTTTTTGAGAATAGAACCTTCCAGCATAGGAGTAATTAAAAAAGAACTGATTAAAACAAGAAATGACTAAAAAGGGCCTTATTCAACCTAGAGAGCATTAGAAATGGATTGGCTGCAATCTTAACCAACCGTTGCTAGTTCTTTCTCCTGGGTGACCACGGGGGCAGTCAGAGCTGCCTCAAGATCAGAGCGACCTAAGCGTTGCTCTAGAATTTTCATCACCTCACGGCCAAAATCATTGGGGTTTTGTTGCCATGCCTGGAGACAGACTTCTCCAAAAAATGATCCCATAGGTTCTGGATTCCAAAGCAATTTTTTCGCAGTCCAAGGCATCAAACTCATGGGGTCATAGCCCGGTTTTAAGATCTGGTGTTCAAAAGCGTAGTCTTCCAAGTGAGTATGGGGTTGTAGCCCAATAAAGAAAATAGCAGGTTCAACCTTGTCTGCTCCAAAGATTTCTTCTAGGGCGCGATGGTAAGCAATGGTCTGCCGAATTGTCTCAGGACGCTCATCAATCACATTAAAGGAGTAGTTCACAGAAACCACATCGTTAAATCCCGCAGCCTTGAGGTCGCGGCAATTTTCTAGAACGGTTCGCAGATTGTAGCCCATCCGCATCTTTCGGACTAGTTCCTGGGATCCGCTGGTAATGCCAATCTCAAAGTAGTTCATGCCCGTCTTGACCATGAGGTCACAGAGTTCAGGCGTGAGGTTGTCAGCTCGGATGTAGGCTGCCCAATGAATGTCTTCCATGCCCGCATCGACAATCTTTTGTAGAAGGGCGATCGCATCGTCGATAAACTTACGGGCTGGAATAAACTGAGCGTCGGTAAACCAAAAGTTACGAATTCCCCGATCATACAATTGGCGCATCTCAGCCACTACCTCATCGGCGGGGTTAATCCGTACCTGCTTGCCTTCGATGACGGTGTAGACGCAGTAACAACAGTTGTGGGGACACCCGCGTTTGGTTTGCACGCCCACATAAAAATCTTGATCCTGTAGGTAATAACTAAATTCAGGCCAGATTTGATCAATGTAGTCGTAGTTGCAGGCCGATTTTTCTAGAGGTGTAGGCCATTCGTGGATCAGGCGATCGCGGGGCTGCTGCTCTCCTACCACGTAACACCGCTCATCCCGAAACTCTTCACCCCGGAGCACTTTTTCTAATAAAACTTCCCCTTCACCCACGGAGACAATCGTTCCGGCAGGCAACTTTTTACCCAGTTGCTCATAAAAGACACTCACAGCCCCACCGCCCACAATGGTTCGGGCTTCTGGATGATATTTTCGAGCGCGTTTCAATCCTCGATTGATTAATCCCAGGTTACGCCACAGCTCTGTATAGTAAGCCGTGGTCACCCGTAGCCCCCCTAAGGCACCCCGCAGTTTAATGAAGGGGTTGGCAGCGTAGAAAAACTCAAAGGCGTACTGGAGGGGATTGCCACCCCGCCCGCCTACGGGCGCATAGATCTGAATATCTCGCCAGGAAAACACCAATAGCGTTGGCTGAAACTCATCGACACAGGCATCTAAGGCCGAGGCAAAATCCAAGGGTGGAACGGTGCCTAGGTCAAAAATCCGCTGCTCAACCGCAGGAAACAGCTTATGCACATGGTCAGCGAGGTAGACAACTCCAATCGGGAAGATCGGATTGCAAGGGAGACGGACGTAGAGAACTCGACTTTCCATAGGGATTAACGGGGCATAACCTGGGAGGGGCCAGTCAATGAGTTCAGATTCACACAGTGATTAGACGATGATTCTGAACGTGATTTTCATATATCTTTACAATAACATCCACACCCAGTTGCTGATCTCATTTTTTTGAAAGCAGGAAGTTCAATCTTGGCTGTCATGAAGATCCTTAAATTAGGATCCAACGTGCTTGCCAATGACCTATCCAATCTCAAACAAGTAAAGGGGGTGCCTCAGCGATCGCGCACTTTCCCAGTTCCATTGATCTTGGCTCTACGTCAGGAATGGGCGATCGCTAGATATTGAGTTGAATCGGAAAAACATGGCGATCCAAAACCATACAAAAAGCGCCCTCCCTAGGGAGAGCGCTTTTCAGTTCAGTTAATTTTCAAGAATTAACCGTTAATTGCAGGAGCGGTCAAAGCAACGGGAGCTGCTTCGCCAGCGGCCAAGTCGAGGGGGAAGTTGTGAGCGTTGCGCTCGTGCATAACTTCCATACCTAGGTTGGCGCGGTTCAACACGTCAGCCCAGGTGCCAATCACTTGACCTTGAGTGTCAATGATGGACTGGTTGAAGTTGAAACCGTTGAGGTTGAAGGCCATGGTGCTGATGCCCAAGGCGGTGAACCAGATACCGATGACGGGCCAAGCACCCAAGAAGA
>JAYKHH010000134.1:0-11265 GCA_035285265.1 Leptolyngbyaceae cyanobacterium
ATACCAGCTCAGGTTGGGATCCCTACTACTCACCTGGCACCGATCTGATCTCGGCTGATGTTGTGAATCTGGGATATATCATCAACGTCATTGAAGATCCGGCGGAACGGCGAGAATCACTCCTGAAAGCCTGGGAATTAACCCAGAAGGTTCTCATCGTCGCGGCTCAAGTTCTGATTGAAGACCGCTTGAGGGGGATCGTGACCTATGGGGATGGGGTGATTACCCGACGCAATACGTTTCAGAAGAACTACGAGCAGGAAGAGCTCAAGGTTTATATTGACCAGGTTTTGGGAGTCGAAGCCATTCCGGTGGCCTTAGGCATCTATTTTGTATTTCGAGATCCGGCACAAGCTGAAAATTTTCGAGCTTCCCGCTATCGATCGCGCACCACCACCCCCAGAGTTAAAGCCAGCGTCCGCCGCTTTGAGGAATACAAAGAACTCCTCGCTCCCCTCATGGCCTTTGTTACAGAGCGGGGGCGCTTACCTACGGGCGACGAAATCCCAGCTTTCCTGACCCTGCAAGAACAGTTTGGCTCCCTTCGCAAAGCCTTTCAGCTTGTCCTGCAAGTTACGAATGCTCAGGAATGGGATGCGATCGCAGAAAAACGGCGGCAAGACTTACTGGTCTACCTCGCCCTCAGCCATTTCAGCCGTCGTCCCAAACTACGAGAGTTTATTCCTACCGTGCAGAATGACATCAAATCTCTCTTCGGCGGCTATCCACAAGCCTGTGCCGCAGCAGATTTAATGCTGTTGAGTGTGGGCAATTTGGAGGTAATGGGGAACCGCTGTCAGAGCAGCCCGATTGGTAAGGAACTCTCGAATTCGTTATGGGTGCATGTGTCAGCGATCGAGGCACTGGATCCTTTGCTGCGGCTCTACGAAGGCTGTGCCTCTCGCACAATTGGTCGTCCCGAAGAAGCCAACGTGATTAAATTCCACCTGCGCCAGCCCAAGATCTCCTACCTGGTCTACCCCAACTTTGACTCCGATCCCCATCCGGCTCTCCAGACGAGTATGCAGATTGACCTGCGGGATTTACACGTCAGCTATCGGGACTACGACACCGATGACAACCCACCAGTTCTGCATCAGAAAGAGTTGCTGGTGATGCCAGATTATTCACTTTATGAGAAATTTGCTAAGTTAAGTCGGCAAGAAGCAGACTGGGGATTGTTGGAGGATTGGAAGCGCATTAGCGATCGCCGAGGTTGGCAACAATGCCTAGAAAATCACTGTGCCGAATTACAAGGACATCGAGTGATCTGGCGCAAAGATGCCGATCCTTACAAGGTCAAATTGCAACGGTCCATCATTAGGAACAGCCAGACTCAGCGCAACTTAGGGAATCAATCGAGCTGACTTCACCCAAGCTTCAATCCCTTTGCGCGTGGGCACGCCACCCGAATTAAAGGCCCAAAGGCTCCGCTTGTGTTGAGGCCCATAACTAAGGTGAATGGGGCGATCGCTGCCGTAAAAATAGAGTGAGTCAAAGGGTAATTGATGACCTAAAATCCACTCCACCAGTTGATGACTGGGCAAATCCAGAATGTAAAAATCACACGCAGCCCCCAATCGGGAGCAATAATACTGCCCATCCCGTTTCACCTCATGGGCCATATGCTGATCCCGTGTGGGGTCAATGCGCCCATGTTTCACCCCCGTAACGGGGTCTTTCTGATTTAAGAACCGCTTCAAATCTGGCGAACAAAACCCATAGGTGAGTTGAAACCTATCTTGACCAAACTGGTCAATCACGGGATCAAGCAGAAATTGGTTGAGAGCTTGCAGCGCTGGAATCGTCTCTGGATGCTGGGGAAAGGGGTTAATCTTGGCGCTGTAGCGTCGATAGGTGTGGGTACAGGTACAAAACTCATGGAGGGTAAGGTGCTTACCTAGGGGTAGATCGGACATAGCTCAACAACTTTGAATCTATAAGCCACTATGACACTCAGCTAGCTGTTGCCCGACCCTCAGACGTGACTCCTGCAATGATATCCTCAACAGCAAACCAGAGATGTCGGAGCCGCACCCCAAGGACTTTATGGAAGCTTCTCAACGCCAACGCACCCTTCAAGCCGTTCAAAAGTTTCTCTACACTCCATTGGATCAAGTGTTGCAAGCCCCGGATGCGATCGCAATTGAGCGCAGGCTCATAGATTTTTTTCATCGGTTAGCGGCTCAGGTTCCAGCCTATCAAGCCTGGTTGCAAACTCACCACATTGCCCCTCAGACCATCCAGACCTTAGCAGATTTTCAACAGTTGCCCGTGATCACCAAGACCAATTATTTGCAGTGCTACCCACTGCCGGACTTATGTGCCCACGGTCAACTCGAAACCTGTGACTTGATTGCTGTCTCCTCTGGCTCCACGGGACAACCTACCTTTTGGCCTCGGTTCATTACGGATGAGTTAGCGATCGCTACCCGCTTTGAACAGATTTTCCATGACAGCTTTCAGGCCGACCAACGGCGCACCTTAGCCGTGGTTTGTTTTGCCTTGGGAACTTGGGTGGGAGGTTTGTTCACGACTAGTTGTTGTCGGTATCTAGCCAGCAAGGGCTATCCGATCACAGTGATTGCCCCCGGTAATCAGAAGGCTGAAATTCTACGGGTCGTCCAAGCCCTTGGGCCTTGGTTTGATCAAGTGGTGCTCCTGGGGTATCCCCCCTTCCTGAAAGATGTGATTGATAGCGGCATCGCTCAGGGCGTGAACTGGCCACAATACTCCCTGCGCTGGGTGATGGCCGGAGAAGTATTTAGCGAAGAATGGCGATCGCTAGTCGGTTCACGAGTCGGTTCCCAGAATCCCTATTTTGATTCCGCGTCCCTCTATGGCACCGCCGATGCCGGGGTTCTAGGAAACGAAACACCGCTGAGTATTTGCATTCGACGGTGGTTGTCAGCTCACCCAGATATCGCACGGGAGCTATTTGGGGAATCCCGGTTACCCACCTTAGTTCAGTACGATCCTCAAAGCCGCTTTTTTGAAGTCCAAGACGGCACGCTGCTATTTTCAGGAGACAATGGCATTCCTCTGGTGCGCTACCACATTGCCGATCAGGGCGGTATCCTCCCTTACGAGACCCTCTTGGAATTTTTAGCCAAACATGGATTTGACCCCATAGCTGAACTGCAAACCTATGGCGATCGCGGTATTCGTCCGTTACCTTTTGTCTATGTATTTGGGCGATCGCACTTCACCGTTTCCTACTTTGGAGCCAACATTTATCCTGAAAATGTCACGGTGGGGTTAGAGCAACCCCCCATTTGTGAATGGGTCACCGGCAAATTTGTCATGCAGGTGCAGTTTGATGCCGAGCAAAATCCGGCTTTAGTGATTGTGGTGGAACTGGCTCCCGGCCTCAGTACCAGCGAAGAGAAGTCAGCAGCGATCTCGAACTCGATTCAGCAACAACTGCAACGCCTGAATAGCGAATTTGCTAATTATGTTCCCGCCAATTATCAACGGCCTCAGATTCATCTTCGGGCTACGGGGGATCCTGACTATTTTCCTGTGGGCGTCAAACACCGTTACACTCGCCCGACTCCAGAACCAAGGGACTTGCGCGAAAATAAAATCCCCATGATGCGTTACGGCTAACGCCTAACACATCCTACGCTGGGTACATTCTTTAATTGCAAATCCCCAAGCGAGTAAAATTCTGTGGAAGCGATCGCACTGGATGAGATGCTTCTAGCTATTTGATGGCTGCTTCTGTTCAACCGGGCAGCAGGCTCCAAGCTCATTGATAAAACTGCGATAGCGGTGGATGGCACCCTCCACTTGGATTGACACTGGCTTCCCTCTCCTTGGCAAGGAGAGGGAAAGTGGATGAGATGCTATAGCTTAGCTTCCAGCAACTTGAGGTATTCCGTATTTACTCCGGATTCGCGGGTGAGGGAGATTTTACCCGTCCGAGCAATTTCGCGGATGCCGAATTTATTTAGTACTTGGACGATCGCTACCATTTTTCCAGGATCACCCACCACTTCCAAGGTCAGGGAATCTTCCGCCACATCGACCACCCTGGCCCGGAAAATCTGGGCCAGTTCAACAATCTCGGAGCGGTTCGCACTGATGGCATTCACCTTCAGCAGCATCAACTCCCGTTCTACACAGGGCACATCGGTAATATCTTGGACTTTTAAAACATTGACCAGCTTGTAGAGTTGCTTCGTCAATTGTTCAATAATGCGGTCATCTCCCGGTACCACCATTGTGATCCGTGAGATCCCCATCTGCTCGGCTGGGCCAACGGCCAGACTTTCAATGTTAAAACCGCGACGGGCAAATAAACCCGCAATTCGTGTCAATACGCCTGATTCATCTTCAACCAGAACAGAGAGGGTGTGTTTCATAGCCTGTGAATGTCTTGAACCATAAGACCCTGATTTTAACGTGATAGGGGGGTGATCAAGACATCCAACCTAGCCCCATTGATGACTCTTTGAAGACAAAGTGAGGTTAAGCCTAATAGTTAAGCCTACCAATTAAGCCTACAGTGGGAAGCGATCGCCCCTAACCCTGCTTAAGGTAAAAGAGTGAGCGTTGTCTCCCTCTGAAATCAACGACTTGAGGGATTTTGGATTTTGGATTTTAGATTTTGGATTCAGAATTGAATGATCAATGTTCAAAGCCAAGACCGTTGGAAGTCCCTGGGGGCAACGAATTATGCAAGGACATTGAAGATGACTCAAGCATTAACCAATAAGAGAGTTGCTATCCTGGCGACGGATGGAGTTGAACAATCTGAACTTATCCAACCTAAGCAGGCATTAGAACAAGCGGGTGCCCAAACTCAAGTGATTTCGCCGAAGCGCGATCGCATCCAGGGCTGGAATCACTATGAAAAGGGGGATCAGATTCCTGTAGATCAATCCCTGGATCAAGCGAACCCTAGGGATTACGATGCCCTGATGCTTCCGGGGGGTGCTTTAAACCCCGACCAACTCCGCACCCATCCTCAAGCAGTGCAGTTTGTACGATCTTTCTTTGAGGAAGGCAAGCCCGTCGCTGCCATCTGCCACGGCCCCTGGACACTGATTGAAGCAGGGGTGATCAAAGGTCGGACGCTCACCTCCTGGTCTTCTCTCCAGACGGATCTCAGAAATGCGGGTGCCAATTGGGTGGATCGGGAAGTCGTCGTAGATCAGGGTTTGATTACCAGTCGTCATCCTGGAGACATCCCTGCGTTCAATAGCAAGATGATTGAAGAGTTTGCCGAAGGCCGTCACGAAGAACAACGTCTTTCTGCCTAATCAGAGAATTGGGTCGTGAAAATTGTAGGGGCAATCCCCCCGTGGTTGCCCCTAGGTTGGGGCGTGTCTCTAGATGGGGCCAACTTTGCTTCCGCCTCGGGCCAATTCTAGGGATGCTCCGACAGATTGGGGCAGGCACGGGGGCACTGCCCCTACCTTGGAACTAATTCTTATGGGCACACTTTCTGACCCACAGCAAAAATTATCTGAAGCGGTATCCCAAAGTTCAGAACGGGTAGCAGTGCTGCTGACCAGCTACGGTGAGGTGGAGAACTACAAAGGCTTCATCGACTACAACAGACGCGCCAGCAGCTATATTGCATCTAAATTTATTCCTATTCCCCGATGGCTTTACCCAGTGATTGCAAGAATCCTGGCAGTTCAAGATTGGTACAAGTGGGGCTATGAACATGATCATTTCATCTCGCCCCAAAATCAGCTCATGGAGAAGCAACGAGCTGGGATTGAGCAGCATTTGCAGGAACAGTGGGGCGATCGCATCCAGGTTTTCAAAGCCTTTTATTTCTGCCCACCTTTCATAGAATCCGTCTTGGCAGAGATTCAACAGCAGGGATTTAATAAGCTACTGATCTATCCGTTATTAGTCGTCAACTCCGTCTTTACCAGCAGCATTGCCGTAGAGCAGGTGAATCAAGCAATGGAGCACTTGAGGCAGGGGCAGTCACCCTGGCTGAAAGCAGTGCGCTACATCCCCTCCTTTGCCAATCAACCGGCCTACATTGAGTTGATGGCCCATCAAGTTGAAGCAAAAATCACCCACGAATTGAGAGAAACTTTCCCCACTCAAATTGGGATTGTTCTAGCCGTTCACGGCGGCCCAGCACAAGCACAAGGCTTGCTAACGGGAGCTGAAGAAGGCCAAACTCTCTACGAGCAGGTGCAAGCAAAACTGATCAATCAATATCCCTTGATCTCCATTGGTTGGATTAACCATGACACTCCCCTGATGAAATGGTCGGAACCTGACATTACCCACGCAGGGCAAAATCTAATTCAGCTAGGAGCTAAGGTAGTGCTGTTCAAGCCCATTGGTTGGGCGACGGATAACTACGAAACAATACTAGATGTAGAGGAAGCGATCGCAACCCTCCGTCGTCAGCATCCAGAACTGACCTATGTACGGATGGAGTGTGCCAATGACGATCCTGCTTTTCTGCACATGGCAGCAGCTTGGGCTAACCCTCAAGTTGCAGCGCTGTTGAGTAGGGGGTAGGTGTCAGGTAGGATTTTGGATTTTGGATGCTTCGACTGCGCTCAGCACAGGTTTTGGATTTTGGATTTTGGATCGCCGTAGGGACCATCCCCCCGTGGTTGCCCTCTTGTTGGGTATCAGGGGTCAGGGAGAATTTGGGCTTGGGGTGCTGAATAGGTAATTGCCTGCGGCGGCGAATTATTTTGGAGGAACCTCCGAAGCCTGCCTTGCCTTTATACTTTATTTAGATTCTGGAGAACTGCTTGTGCGGCGACTTACCGATTCTTTAAGTACGGTCTTTTTAATAGTTGTAGGGCTCACCCTGGCAGTCTGGCTATTGCGAGGCTTTGGCATCCTTACCTTTATCCCAGGTGGCTTGATTTGGCTGTTGATCTTGCTTTCTATTAGTACGGGGATTATGAGTGCGCTCCAGCGTGCCCAATGACTGGCTCGATCGCTGCTGAGAGGGGACTGGTTGCGATCGCACTCCCTGAAAAATATTCACCTCCCATCAGAATAGATAGAAAGTAGTCAACTAGTTGTTACAATATTTTACAAGGTCTTTTATCTGGTCTTAACTCCATGACTGTCAAGACAGTATTACCGTCTCCCCTTCCCGCTGACTCCAAGTTTAAGGAAGGCCATGCTAAGGAGCAGATCACCCCAGAAGGGGGAGAACCCATTATCACGACCACAGTCATGATTGAAAGTGAGTTAGACCCTCTATTGGGGAAGCGATTGAAACCTGCTCAGGTGTCCCCTAAACAGCCCGATGAAATTCGCTATAACCCAGAGGCGATCGCCCAAGAATACAATCACAAGCCTTTCCAGGTTTGGGGACGATTCATTGCCATTCTCTGGCCTTTGGCCACCTTTTGGTTGGCGCTGTGGTGGGATAAGCAAACGGGACAGTCGGAGAAAAACCAACTGCGTCGTGCAGTTCAACTGCGAGAAATCTTGACGAAGTTAGGGCCTGCCTACATCAAAATTGGTCAGGCACTGTCCACCCGTCCCGATCTGGTACCTCCGGTTTACCTGGAAGAACTCACCCAATTACAAGACCAGTTGCCGCCTTTTTCTAATGAAATTGCCTTTCAATTTATTGAAGAAGAACTGGGCGATCGCCCCGAAAACATCTACGCGGAAATCACTGATCACCCCATTGCCGCCGCCTCCCTAGGGCAAGTGTATAAGGGCAAGCTAAAGAGCGGTGAAACCGTTGCGATTAAAGTTCAGCGCCCTGACTTAGCTGAAAACATTGCCCTTGATTTATACCTGTTACGCCGTCTAGCAGCTTGGGCCAATCAGAACGTCAAGCGGATTCGCAGCAACTTAGTGGCGATTCTGGATGAATTGGGAGAGCGTATTTTTGAAGAACTCGATTACATCCAAGAAGGCCAAAACGCTGAACGCTTTGCAAAGCTCTATGGTCATCTTCCCGATATCTATGTTCCTACCATCTACTGGCAGTACACCGCTAGACGAGTTTTGACGATGGAGTGGGTGACGGGTACCAAATTAACTGAGATCAAAAGTCTGGCCCAACAAGGGATTGATGCCCGCCACCTGATTGATATGGGAGTCCAGTGTTCGCTCCGGCAATTGCTAGAACATGGCTTTTTCCATGCAGATCCCCACCCCGGCAATCTGTTAGCGACTCCTGATGGCAAGCTTGCCTATCTGGATTTTGGCATGATGAGCGAAGTCAAGCCCTACCAACGCTATGGCTTGATTGAAGCGATCGTTCACTTAGTGAACCGAGATTTTGAAGGCTTAGCCCAGGATTATGTCAAGTTAGAATTCCTCACCCCCGATGTAGATCTGACTCCTATCGTTCCGGCCTTTGCCAATGTTTTTAATGATGCCCTAGGCGCAACGGTAGCAGAGATCAACATCAAAAGCGTGACAGACCAGTTATCCGCCTTGATGTATGAATTCCCCTTTCGGGTTCCAGCTTACTATGCCCTGATCATTCGCTCCCTGGTGACTTTAGAAGGGATTGCCATTAATGTAGATCCCAACTTCAAGGTGTTGAGTGAAGCCTATCCTTACATCTCGAAGCGGCTCCTGACGGATCCCTCCCCAGAACTCCGAAATTCCCTGAGAGATCTGCTGTTCAAGGATGGTAGCTTCCGCTGGAATCGCTTAGAAAACTTACTCCGCAACGCCCGCAATAGCCAGGATTACGACTTCAATCAGGTATTAGACCAGAGTTTAGACTTCTTGTTTTCCGAACGCGGTGCTTTTATTCGGGAGTATCTGGTAGATGAAATTGTCAAGAGTGTGGATGCCTTGGGTCGTAACACGCTGTATAACATTCAATCTGCCCTTCGGGAACGAGTTGGGTTAGCCGTGAGCACTCCTGCTGTCTCCCCAACGGAACAACAAAGCCTGAATCAAATCAAGCGCATTTGGGACATCCTCCGTAATACCCCTGGGTTTGATGCCCAGCAAGTACTTTCCCACTTACCTCGCCTACTCTTCAAGCCAGAAACTCAACGGGTTGGTCAGCAAATTGCGAGTGCCTTAGCTCAACGGGCGATCGCTCGCTTAATTCGAGAGTTTTTGCTAGATGAACCCACTCACGAGCCATCCCAGAACGGACACAAACCTGCTTCAACCGCTTTGGTATTAAGCAAGTAGGCTTCTTCCTAGCCACCAATTACTGTAAGCGAGCCTCCGACGGGACTGAGTGCCCTTTCGGGCATGGTGCGATCCGGATTAGCAGGTAAAGTAGGACGGCGATCGAAAATCACGAACTAGCCAAGATCTAAATTTAGTCCCTAGTTGCAGATCATTACTTTTGAGTACTGGAATCTCTTTCATGGCAAGGCTTTCCAGCCAATAGTCTTGACGGAATACGGCCACCAATAGGCATCTTCCAATGGTTAGCCCAATACCTCTTCCGGGCGTAACGCCGATGCTTCCAAAGCCATGTAACCTGAATGCTCCTCAAATGCAGCCATCGGTATTGGATGTCAAACTTCAATCAAACTTTGGGCAATGCAAGTGCCTAAACTCGTGAATACAATTTGGATAACTGTATAATTCGTGAGCACGATCCGTTCATCCGATCTGACAGATATTTTTTTAAAGCATTCTGTTGCCATTGAGAGGGTTGATAGAGGCGAGTCAGAGAAGGAAAAGAAACTGGTAAGCTGCGAATGGGAGAGATCGGGAATCTGATAAAAAGGTTACAGAAAAAATGCGCCAAACCTACGACCTGCATGTTGTTGAAACATGTCCCCTGTTAAACCCAGCACTGATTCACCGGGAACTGCCGATTACCGATGCAGTGGCCACTCTGGTGGCAGAAACGCGGGATCGCATCCGCAATATTTTGCAGGGGGCGGATCGGCGGTTGCTGGTGATCGTTGGTCCCTGTTCGATTCATGATGTGAATGCAGCTTATGAATACGGGCAAAAACTACTGAAGCTACGCACTGAACTGGCAGATCAACTGGAAATCGTAATGCGGGGGTATTTTGAAAAACCCCGAACGAATATTGGATGGAAGGGGTTGGTCAACGATCCGCACCTGGATGGTAGCTACGACATCAATACGGGGCTACGACTGGCACGGAAACTACTGTTGGATCTGGCTCAACTAGGGTTGCCCGTTGCTACAGAATTGCTCGACCCAATCATTCCCCAATACCTGGCGGATATCATTTCCTGGACAGCCATTGGGGCTCGTACTACGGAAAGCCAAACCCACCGGGAGATGGCCTCTGGACTTTCCATGCCTGTAGGCTTCAAAAATGGCACTGACGGCAGCCTCCATGCTGCGGTGAATGCGATGGTAGCAGCTAGGTCTCCTCACCATTTTCTGGGGATCAATTTCCACGGATTGGCCAGCATTGTGACTACAACGGGCAATCCGGACAGTCATATTGTGCTTCGAGGGGGCAAAAATAGCCCTAACTACGATGCGACTTCAGTAACAAAGGCAGCGACGGAACTGGCTTGCCACAAGCTAAACCAACGGGTGATGATCGACTGTAGCCACGGTAATTCTGAAAAAGACTACACTCGGCAAGCGATAGTGTTACAGGATGTTGCCCAGCAGATCCAGGCAGGTTCTTCCTCGATCATGGGGGTCATGATTGAAAGCCACCTGGTAGCTGGCAACCAGCCTATCCCAGAGGATCTGTCTAAACTGACCTACGGCCAGAGCATTACCGATGCGTGTGTAAACCTTGAAACTACTGCTGAGATGTTGCGGTCTCTAGCAGCAGCCGTGAAGTTGTCATTCCCGTAGCAAATGAGGCGATTGGCAAAGTTTGACACGAAGTCGCAGTGCGTCAGCAATTTATCGGCAAGGACGAATTTGACTGTTGTATTTCATCCTGCTTAGCCACATCTATTCCCGCATATGTCCAGTCTGCGGCGTTACCTAGCACTTCATCCAGTACTAGGTAATCCACTCCTTCCGATGGACTACCGTAAAGCGTGAAATGACGTGCTGAGGTGAGTATGGGTTAAGGATTCCGAAGGGATGCTGAGGAGTTTACAAGTTGCCTAGAAATGCGAAAACCCGCTCTAAGAGCGGGTTTCACTGCAATCGGAGCGACACGATTTGAACGTGCGACCCCCACTACCCCAAAGTGGTGCGCTACCAAGCTGCGCTACGCCCCGGCATTAGGAAGTTATCACATGGACTGCGCTCTCAGGGCCTGGCCTTCAGGCGTCTGAGCAGGAGGCCGGTGAGCTGCGTGCGGCTCAGGCGGCCGTAGCCGATCAGCCGCTGCTCGCGGGCCAGCTGGCGCAGTTCCGCCAGGTTGA
>JAYKHH010000135.1:0-3832 GCA_035285265.1 Leptolyngbyaceae cyanobacterium
CGCACCACCGTTTTAATTGATCAAAAATTCACCAAACCGGAAACCCTGCCCAAAATGCAAAGTCATAACGTGGTGCATTTAGCCACCCACGGGCACTTTGCGGTGGGCAACCCGGAAGACTCCTTTATTATCTTTGGCGATGGCGATAAAGCAACGCTGCGAGATATGGAGAACTGGACACTCACCAACGTCGATTTAGTCGTACTGAGTGCCTGTGAAACCGCCATTAGCGGCAAGGTGGGGAATGGCATCGAAATTCTCGGTTTGGGCTACCAGATTCAAAATGCTGGGGCTAGGGCAGCGATCGCCTCCCTCTGGAAAGTCAGTGACGACGGCACCCAAACCCTCATGCAAGCCTTTTACCAAGAACTCAGCCAGGGCAACGTCTCCTCTGCCGAAGCATTGAGACGCGCACAAATCGCCCTAATTCGGGGTAATCAACCAGGTGGCAGTGAATTCTCCCATCCCTACTACTGGTCAGCCTTTATCTTGATTGGCAATGGCTTGTAAACTGAGGGATAGCCTCCACCCTTCCACAACTCACAACCTGAACCCATCATGCTTCTGGTAGGTGCCTAATTTAGTAATCCTTGAGCGTGCCACCTTTTAATGAGCTGTTCTGAGACCTCAAAGTGCATCGAGTCCTCTCGACCCCGACCTTTGAATCCTGCTCCCCAAAAGAATCCTTCCTGATGGAAATAAGACGCTAACTCCACTAGACCCCGTTGCGTTTTACCATCCCCGACCGCATCCAGTTCCGAACTGATTTTGAGATCGATCGCCGTACCCCAGGAATGATTAGAAAAATTAGACCCCCCTCTAATTCTGCGGCAGCAGAGCATTCCAGCCGTCCCTATCTGCTGATAAAGGTCAGGCTTTTCCTGTTTTACCTTGGCAAAAATTCGTTGGAGGGCTGCCACGGCAGGTTTTAGACCGGTGACTTTAAAAGCTCCAGGTCCCAGATCTTGCGTCACCAGAAGTGCTTTAACCTTAGGGTTCGTAACCGGAGAACAGTTCCGAGATAAAGCTCCTGGCACTCCTAGAATTTGAATCATGGTTCTAGGTCTGGCACTGGATAGACCCATATTGATCGAGGGAGGAATATCCACTAAATCCTTCCATCTACTGAAACCTTGAGCTATAACGTTTTTGGACACATCTAATAGCGGGGATACAACCGCCTGATGTGATCGCTGCTGCACCTCCATCCTAGGGCGCATTAAAAATTCCAGATCTGAAACCGGACTGGGGATACCGACAAACACTGCAAATCCTCCCTTGACAATCCAACAGCTCTGATGCAGTTGGTTAGTTTTATAGGGTGGCAGTCCTGATGGCGATCGCTCTTTGGATGCGCTGGCGAGTTAGTCTCGCGGAAGGACATGGCAGTACCATGCCCCTACAGCCTCTTAACTTGACCAGGAATGGAGTTCACTGACATCGCTACTGAAGCTTAATTCCGATGCGCCCAGTGAGTTTAGTTCTCCATCGGGTATTCATCCAATCTTCAAAACAGAGCGAATCCTAATAAAGCATCTGTTTTCAAATTTGTGCTCACAAAGGAAAGATTCTGGGGATACTAGACAGTGCATCAGAAAAAATTAAAAGTATGAACGAGAATATTGCACTTTCGAGACGCGAGAAGATCAGGGGTTCTTGCTCTCCTTATGAAAGAAAAGCTGGGCGGTTAGAAACCGCAGCTACACGAGCCAAGTCCGCCTGCGCGGACTCCATCCCAGATCCTTTGCTACTCTCCAGATGCCCTCCCTCTCGATCGTCTGAACCTGCAAAGGCAGGTTCGGTTCGTATAGCTGCGGTTTCTAACCGCCCTCGCTTCGGCTGGGATACTCCGCTATGAACTGGTCAAGACAACAGTTCAATCAACGGGCAGTGCGGACTGTATTGGGAACCCTCTTGACGGCTGGATTTCCCCAACAGAGTCCTGCTCATGCCCTTAACTTGGGTATTAACGAAATAGCGCAGGATGAAGATCCCCTAGAAACCCTGAGCGCACAAGCCACTAAACCTGCTAATCAACGGCTAGAAACTGAACTTTTGGTGCCGACCTACCTCGGCAATGACCAACGGCGGTTTTATGGTCGAGGGATTCCTCAAAAGTTAAGACTGATCCACAAATTTGCCTTGGGCAGTGGTCAAACCTTGGTCAATGGCTATAAAACTTGGAGTGGGGCGGGATGGACAGGGCAACCCACGATTATCAAGGATCAGGGGAAAACCTACTTAATTATTGGTGCCTTTGACCATAGCTTGCGGAAAATTGACCTGGAGACTTACCGAGAAATCTGGCGATATAAGTTTGATGATGTCATTAAGGGTACGTCCACGATCTATCTCGATCGCTATGCCAGTCCAGAGAATCGCATTGTAATCTTGCAAGGCAGTAGACAGGGACTGCAAAATCGAGTCTCCTCTCCCTATCCAGTCCCCAGTTTCCGAGCTATTTCCTTTAGAACGGGCAAAGAACTTTGGCGCATGGATATCCGACAAACCCATAGCTGGAGTCGGGATAACGACAGCAGCCCTTTGATGTTGGAGAATGACCAGATTTTTAATGTGGGGGAAAATGGGATCGGTTACTTTATTAGCGGTAATACCCACAATGCCCGCCTAAAACGGGGGATCAAGCAGCCCCAGGTGCTCTCGGAAGTTCAGCTTTATACCCTTGCGGATGTGAAGCGACAGGGAGGTAACCTGGTGGCGGAGTCTTCCCCGGCTAGATTCGGCGATCTCATCTATATTGCGGCGGGTTCTGGACACATCTACGGGATTAGCCTCAAAACCAAACAGATTGTTTGGGATTTTTGGGTGGGGTCTGATTTAGATGGCACCGTCGCCATCTCGAAGGACGGAAAGCTGTTCTGTACCGTTGAGAAGCAATACATTCCCGGTTATGGCGGTGTGCTCAAGCTAAATCCCAACCGATATGGGTATGAGAGTGTGGAGTGGTTTTTGCCCACGGCAAATCAACGCTTTAATACCTGGGAAGGGGGGGTAATTGGGTCTGTTGCGCTCAATGACGAATATCGGACGGAGGAAAAACCAGCCCTGTTTGCCACCCTAGCCCTGGATGGCCATCTCTACATGGGTGCTCAACACATTACAACGGGCAAAAAGACCAAGGGACCTTGGCGGAGTCGAGACTACGATATGCCGCTGATTGTGTTCAAGAAATTGATTGGTGCCTCCATTTCTACACCGATTTTTACGGATGGCGATCGCCTCGTGGCAGCAGGCTATAACGGGGTTTACCTATTCCAACTCAAGTATCAGCGAGTCAGCACTCGCACGGCCCTCGTCAACTCCAGAGGTGAATTTTATCAAGTCAGCGTTCAAGAAATTGGTCATTTCAAACCCGGTTCCTCCTTTGAGTCCACCCCTGTCGTCTGGAATGGTCTGATCAGAATCTGTGGTCGGGATGGCTGGCTATACACCTTAGGGTAGCCCTGCTGCACTCCAAGGGTCATAGCTGGTGCTTAATGTCAGTGTTTTGGCTCAATCGATCACAGAGTGACAACTCAGCTTGACTCTATCAAACACTCAGCACCACTAAGATGTTAATTTTTCCAAATTTAAAAATTAACATCCTACGCCATCTGTAGTAGAAGCATTCAAGAGCAAAACGCTATGGGTAGTGTAAATATTTTGATGCGCTAGCAATAAAATATTTATCAGCTTTTGTAAAAAATAGTAACAATTAATGCTTGACAAGACTAAAATTTAGAGCTTAAGTAATCAAAGTTACGCTAATCAGGTGTGAGGTCAATTGATTGTGAGCTGGCAAGACATTGTGATCTTGGCTCAGCAAGGAAAT
>JAYKHH010000136.1:0-5491 GCA_035285265.1 Leptolyngbyaceae cyanobacterium
ATTTAACCCAAAATCCTCAAGGATTTGCGACCCTAACCCTCGTGGAACTAGAGTGGATCGCTGAGGAACTTCACAGTTGGTTAGGCTTACCCGTTGAAGACGAGTAAATGTTGAAGATGAGTAAATCAGAACGTGGATTCTTTACACTAACTGCAACATATTGGAGTATTCCGTCAGCAACTCCTCATAGGTAAGGCTATCGGTTTCGTCTTGAGGACTCCAGATCAGCTCAAAGACCATGAGATACTCTGGCGGCACAGCAGCGATCGCCTCCAATGCGGCTTGCAGGGCAGCGGTAGACCGAACTTCAGTAAATAGGGGTTTATCGTTTGCCGTTCCCACAATCAGGGTAACCACAATATAGGCTGCTGGATCTTCGTCTGCGTCAGGTTGAACAGGTTTGCGTCTGCGGGTTTTGCCGCCTACTTTCGTAAGGGTTTCCGCACTTAACTTACTGCGTTCTTCCAGGGAGAGCTTCTCGAATAAGGCTTCGGCTTCTTCGGGGGTTTTGACGGTCTGAGAACTGGCGGCAACATGAGTCCAATTTTCGGGCGATCGCAGCAGGGCTAGCGTTGATTCTTGGAGTTGCTGCCTGAGACCCTCTGGTTCATCGGGATCGGTGTTTTCGATCAGCTCAGATAACTGCGCTTGAATTTCCCGTGCCTCTGCTAACAGGGCAACTTGCAGCTTACTGACCGTAACAATATTGTTATCTAATTCATCCGCCGCACTGGGTTGTCCACCCCCCATCGCCTTCTTAATCAGTGCGTAAATACCCCAAGCCCCAAATCCAAGGATGGCTAACACAATCAGCAAGAACACCAGAGCGGCAAACCCGGATCCACTATCAGCACTGGAGGTAGTAGAACGGTTGTAGTTATTGGAATAAGGCGCGACGGGAACCGGAACAACCACGGTGTTATTCCTAGGTTGGGTATAGGTAGAGGGGCGATTTGGGGTCGTGGTAGTCGTGGTCGTGGTCTTTCTAGGTGTAGAGGGCTTAGTTGTCGTAGAGCGTTTAAAGGAACCGCCTCGACTGCGGCCACCGGAACTTCTGGCATAAGCTTCCTGGCTGGAATGAAGCCAGGTGAGGTCAGGATTGATCGGGCTTGGGAGATCAATCGTATTGATCAAGATCAAGGAAGTGACCGTCGCACAGAAGAGTTTAAATTTTGACTTACCCATGATTTCCATTCAACCTTACCAGTCTCGTAGTTAACTTTACAGTCTTAGCCCGATGCTGACCTCACTATTCAAAGATTCTCTACAACATCCGGCTAAAAACCTACTTGAAACAGTCCCTACATTTATGAAAGTGCATCACTCAAGATCTTAAAAATACTCTCTCTATCGTGGAATCTTGTATGCTAGTGCTGAGGTAGAGTGCATCGAGGTAAATCATGAAGCTAAAAGTACGGAATGACACTTTCTTTAAGTTAAGTACTAAGCAATCTAGTGAACTGGGAGAGGCAGAAAAAGTCCTCGTGAATAAGGATACAGAGTTTGAGGTTCACTCCCACGCTCCTGCTGAGAATAATCACGTTAAGGTGGCGTTGGCAGATGCTACGTTAGGGCCAGAAAAGCGCAACACCTGGTACATTTTTTCAGACCATATCGCGATTCAAGGCAATGAGCCGAACAATCGGCCTGATGACAAGGAAAAACCCAGTCCAGAACGCACCGATGGCTTCAAATTACCTGGATTTGAAAGCACCTTTTACTTGTCTAACCCAATTATTGCGAATAGTAAATTCACCTGGGCAGATGCCACGAAAAATGGGACTCGCATTCCTGTCAGCAAGGAGATTGTTGAGGGGATTATCAAAATCGCCAAGGCTATGGATGAGGTAAACACCTTATTGGGCAACAAACCGATCATTGTCAATTCCTGGTATCGAGATCCGGTTACCAATCAGAGAGTGGGGGGAGCCAGCGCTTCCCGTCACTTGTCAGGAGATGCGGTGGATTTTGTGGTGGAGGGCATTCATCCCTTTGATGTCTACGATCGCCTAGATCCTTGGTGGGGCAATCGCGGCGGCATTGCCAGTGCCACTGTGTTTACCCACATTGATGCTAGGGGCTATAGCGCTCGCTGGGACTATGGTTTTTGATTGACCCAGCCGTTTAGCTTATCGTAGAAATGGAGGTGTCAAGATGTACGCACTCGTTTCCCGCGAAAAAACTCAACTTCCCCCCGGAACGGTGGTGCGAATGCCCGGAACCTGGCAAGACTACTGTGCCTTGCGGGAGAGCCGGGGAGATCGCTCGATTCCCCGGCTCAAATACCGTAACGGAGAGATTCTGCTCATGAGTCCCCTACCCCGGCATGGACGTGAGGCTCATTTGCTTGCCAGAGTAGTTGAAGCGTTGCTCGATAGCCAAAACCGGAACTATGAAGCCTTCACACCCATCACGATGGAGGTTCCTGAAGAGAGGGGCATTGAACCGGAGTACTGTTTCTACATCAACAACTGGCAAGCGGCTGTAGGCAAAGATCGGATTGATTGGGAACTTGCTCCACCCCCTGATCTAGTCATTGAGATTGATGTCACAACCTACACGGCTGCTGAAGACTATCTCCCCTACCGAGTTCCAGAAGTATGGTTATTCAAAAATAACGATTTGCGAATTTATGCCCTACAAAACGAACATACACAAAATGGAACCTATCAACTGCAACGCTTTAGCTGCTATTTTTCCGAAGTTGACTTGCCAGAGTTGCTAGCCCGCGTGCTTCAGGTAGCTTCTGAACAGGGCAGTGGGGTTGCCCTACGAGAATTACGCCAAGAGTTGATGGCATGAGAGAGTTGATGGAATCACGACCCTGATATTTTTATGCCTCAACGCCCGATCTATTTGGACTGCCATGCCACAACTCGCCTGGACGATCGCGTCCTAGCTGCCATGATTCCCTACTTTACGGAGCACTTTGGGAATCCTGCCAGTGTCACCCACGTTTATGGTTGGGAGGCAGAGGCGGCGGTGCAGCAGGCACGGGAAACCTTAGCAGCAGCCATCAACGCCACCCCTGAAGAAATTATTTTTACCAGTGGTGCAACGGAAGCCAATAATCTGGCGATTAAGGGAGTGGCAGAGGCGTATCTGAGTAAGGGGCGGCACCTGATTACGGTACAAACCGAGCATAATGCGGTGCTGGATCCCTGTCGTTACTTGCAATCCCTCGGATTTGAAGTCACGTTTCTCCCGGTGCAGTCCGATGGTTTGATTGATCGGGTCGAACTGGAGCAAGCATTTCGCCCCGATACCATTTTGGTGTCCGTGATGGCTGCCAATAACGAGATTGGGGTGCTGCAACCCCTGGCAGAAATTGGGGCACTCTGCCGAGCCCATCAGGTTTTGTTTCATACCGATGCCGCTCAGGCGATCGCGAAAATCCCCCTCAACGTGGCAGACCTACAAATTGATCTGATGTCGATGACGGCCCATAAGGTCTATGGCCCAAAGGGAATTGGTGCCCTTTATGTAAGACGGCGCAATCCTAGAGTGAACCTCGCACCCCAACTACATGGGGGTGGGCATGAACGGGGAATGCGTTCTGGCACGCTCTATACGCCGCAGATTGTAGGATTTGCGAAAGCGGTCGAATTGGCGATCGCTGAGATGACCTCAGAAACTCAACGCATCACCCAACTTCGGGAACGTCTTTGGCAGCAATTAAAGCAGCTAGAGGGAATTCAGCTCAATGGTCATCCGATACAGCGGCTCCCTGGAAATTTGAATGTGAGTGTGGCGGGTGTGGATGGTCAAGCCTTATTACTGGGTTTGCAACCCATTGTCGCCGTTTCCTCTGGATCGGCCTGTACTGCCGCCAAGATGGCTCCTTCCCATGTGTTATCAGCCCTAGGGCTATCCGACGCTCTCGCCTATGCGTCGCTGAGATTTGGCATCGGACGTTTCAATACAGTAGAAGAAATCGATCGGGTGGCTGAGGTAGCGATCGCCACCATCCAATCCTTACGGTCTAGCAATCGTCAAACCGTCTGAACTGATTCAGAATCATGCTTTTTCAACCATCACTGCAACCGTAAGCGGTCTGTCTTCCCGTAATTGAATGCTGTAGATTATTCATAGCCAAAGACTTCATTGATAGCCATCTACCTGAGCTGACGCAATGACAAACAATGAACCCAACCGCTTAGATCGCATGGAAGCCCTGCTAGAGCGCTCCATTGTTGCCAGTGATGAACGCATGACCCGATTCGAGCAATTGAGGCAGGCGGATCATCAAGAAAGCCGTGAGCGCATGGAAGAATTGCGGCAAACCATGGCGGCGAATTATCGAGAGAGTCGTGAGCGCATGGAAGAATTGCGGCAAACCATGGCGGCGAATTATCGAGAGAGCCATGAACGTCTCACTCGGATGGAACAAATGGTTGAGTCTAACAACCGTTTTCTAGAAGCCTTTACTGCCACGGTGCAGCAATATATTCAACGGGCTGATAACTTAACTCAGCAATTGGGTGGAGTTATTTCTACCAGCAATCAAGACAGGCAGGAGGCTAATTCTCGGTTAAGCGGAATTCAGCGAAAAGTGGATGGAATTGCACGGCACCTAGGGGTCGAGTAAGGTATCCTGTTGACGGCCAAAAAAATTTGATCGCGCTTCGCGCGAAAAGAGCAAGAGGCAAAGAGCAAGAGGGCAAAAGAGCAAAGGGTCACTCAAGTCCTCGCAGGGGCGCAGACAAGACGAAAACCGAGATCGTAGTTCACGTTGTCGGGAGCGTCCCTGAGCCGATACGCCGAGCGACAATCCCTCGGATCGAAGTCCCAGGAACCGCCGCGAAGGATTCGATAATCATTCTCATTCTCATTCAGCCAAGCCCTGCCATCCGTTGGTGCCCCCTCATAATTGTCATGCCAATGATCGGCACACCACTCCCACACATTGCCATGCATGTCAGACAGTCCAAAGGCGTTGGCATAACCGAGACTACCCACCTCAATCGTTTCCTCTCGATAAATACCTTTGGGGCCGCGACCATAGGAACCAGACCAATTCCAATCCTTATTATCTGTTCCTCGATAATTAGCCAAGTCAGTTGTCAGCGTTTCGCCAAAATGAAATGGGGTTGTGGTTCCCGCACGACAGGCATATTCCCACTCCGCTTCTGTGGGCAGGCGATACTCCCGACGGGTGTAACGAGCTAACCGCTGACAAAACTCAACCGCATCGTTCCATGAGACTCGCTCAACGGGGCGATTAGCTCCTGGAAAACGGGAAGGATTAACTTTAAGGGTGTTCTTGACCTTGGATAATTTGGCAACGGCTTGCCATTGGGCTTGGGTAACTGGATAACGCCCCATCAAAAAAAATGGCACGGTGACCGTATGCTGTGGCCCTTCCTGTGAATACCGATCTGGCTCGGTTTCCGGTGAACCCATTTCAAAAGTACCCCCTGGGATGAGCACCATATCTAAGCCAATGCCATTGCCTAGATCTTCAGTGAAGTATTGGGTTTCGTGCTGTTGT
>JAYKHH010000137.1:0-2527 GCA_035285265.1 Leptolyngbyaceae cyanobacterium
TTCTAAATTGAGAAATTCTGCAAGGGAACTGAGGGCCGTACAACAGGATTGGCGACTGCGGGAATGCTCACGGGTAGAGCGAACCGTGGCATAGACGGCTTCTGGTAACTTGAGGGTGGGACTGGCGGTGGAGATAGCCACCAACTTACGGAAATAAGGTGCGTAGGCCGTTTCCCAAGTGGTTTTTGCAGAGGCAGGATGTTGCGATCGCTGCGGCTGACTAAAAAAATGCTGCTCAAATGCCTCTAGCTTTGCACTTAAATCTGCCTGGTCGAGTCGTCCGCCCCCTGGCAACACCCGATAATCTCGCCAGTCAAAGGTGTTTTGAATCAGCTTTCCAGCAATTACCTTGGCTTCTTGCTCAGCTTGCTTTAAGCCAGTAGCCGTCGCTGGCAGGTTCAAACTCACCCGTTATTGATAGGGTTGCAAACGCACACTATCCGGGCGAGGCGGCAATGTCCCTCGAATGCTCAATTTTTGTCCTCGACGCTCAATCTGTAACCCCAACTGGGCAGCCTTCAGGCGTTGATTCACCTGCTCAATCCGGGCATCGATCCCTTGAGTCACATCTGTCATAGTGAGTCTAGACTTAACACACCAGCAACTTAAACCAACACATGAAGTATACCGTCGTGATTCAGTGGTCAGAGGCAGATCAATGCTTTGTGGTGACCTTACCTGAGTTTACGGATGTGATGCAACCCTGTACCCATGGAGAGACTTACGAAGAAGCCCTCAAGAATGCTCAGGAGGTACTGGAGCTTCTACAAGACCGAGTGCCAGTACATTGCATTCTCTCGTGCTAGCATTTCTGGGGGTACGCGAGTCACCCAGGTGGATGGACACAGGCTTCGGTTTTTGGGTTGGAGTTCACGTAACGCCTATTAGCTCAACCGTTAGGTTTTTCCACTTTATTAGCTGCAAAAGGAGTATAACCATGGAAATTGATATTGGTATCAGCGCACAAGATAGAGCGGAAATTGCTGAAGGACTTTCCAAGCTGCTTGCAGATACCTATAGTTTGTATCTCAAAACCCATTACTTTCATTGGAATGTGACTGGCCCCATGTTCCAAACCCTGCACCTCATGTTTGAAACCCAGTACAACGAGTTGGCTCTTGCGGTTGATCTGGTGGCCGAGCGCATTCGATCCTTAGATTTCACTGCACCCGGAACCTATAGCGACTTTGCTCGCTTAAGTTCCATCCCGGAAACTACGGGTGTACCCAAGGCAGAAGAAATGATCCGGTTGCTGGTTGAAGGTCAGGAAGCTGTGGTTCGGACCGCGCGATCGCTCTTTCCAGTCGTTGAAAAAGCTGCGGATGAAGCTACTGCTGACCTGCTGACCCAACGGATTCAGTTGCACGAAAAAACAGCGTGGATGCTTCGCAGCCTGCTCGATAGGTAGTCCATGAGACTCCACACTAACGCCCGCACCCACCTATTCAGAATGGTTAAACCATAAGGGGGATTACGGGGGTGATGTCAATGCCTCAGTTAGGGGGAATGACTTCCTGACTGAGGCATCTTAATTGCTGACCCATCAGGCGAAGCTAAGGAGAAGGTGGGGTTTGCGATCGCTAAACTCCTGGGTTTAGGATCTAGGTTTAGGCTAAACATATGCTTTCTGACTCCTCTTCCTTTCCACGGAAGTAGGGCTAGATCAGCTATAGAAAATTTATAGGTTTAAAACGAGAGCACGGGTGAAGGACTTACTAAGAGGCGCAAACCTCTATTTCATTGGCATGATGGGGGCAGGCAAAACGACCATTGGGCGTTTGGTTGCCTCTCAATTGGGCTATCGCTTTATCGATACCGATGCCGTGATTGAGCAATCTGCGGGTCAATCGATTAATCAAATTTTTGCTGAATCAGGTGAGGCAGAATTTCGTCAACTAGAGACTCAAGTTCTAGCTGAATTATCCGCCCATACCCGCATGGCGATCGCAACAGGCGGCGGCATTGTCCTACAGCGCCATAACTGGAGTTACTTGCACCATGGGATTGTAATTTGGATTGATGTTCCGGTAGAGCAGCTTTATAAACGTCTCCAAAAAGACACCACTCGGCCCCTCTTAAAATCCCCCAATCCCCTCGAAAAATTGCAGCAATTATTTGAGCAACGTCAACATCTTTACGCTCAAGCCGATGTCCGAGTGACTTGGATGGAACCAGAAGCCCCGATACAACTGGCAGCACGAATTTTAGAGGAAATTCCCAAGGTGCTCAAAGGTTCTCAAAAAACATAAAATACTTCTCAACTGCCTCTAAGATTTAGATTCATCTCAGTTCATATCCGTTTCAGTTCAAATTCAGTTCAAATTCTTCATCAGTTGCTCATGCTCAACGAAAGCGAATATATCCAGAAAGCCGAAGCTACCCGCGTCCGAGTTCTCAGTGAAGCACTTCCCTACATTCAGCAGTTTGCGGGGCGTACCGTTGTCGTTAAATATGGCGGTGCTGCTATGAAAGACAGCTCGCTGAAAGACAAAGTGATCCGCGATGTGGTCTTTCTAGCCTGTGTGGG
>JAYKHH010000138.1:0-5286 GCA_035285265.1 Leptolyngbyaceae cyanobacterium
TTTCCTTACCTGCTCCACTGCCCCACACCAAGGGCAGCATCCCTAAGGCTGAAGTGAGGGCCGTCATTAAAATTGCCACCAATCGCTCCATTGACCCTTCGGTGATCACCTGCTTTAGGGTCATCCCTTGTGCCAGTTTGGTATTGTAGTTGTCCACCAACAGCAAGCCATTGCGGGTGGCAATTCCAAATAGGGTGATGAAGCCAATTAAGGAAGCAACGGACATTACCCCACCCCCCAAGGCAACGGAAATAATGCCACCGACCAGGGCCAGCGGCAGGTTGATCAGGATCATCAGCATGGCGGGAATGGATTTGACCGCAAAATACATCAGCACGGCAATCAGGGCGATCGCTCCCCCGCCAAAGACCAATAGGTTATAGGTCGCCCGTTCCTCCGATTCAAACTGTCCCCCGTACTGGATAAAGTAGCCCGTGGGTAGGGTTACGGACTGACGCACCTGTTTTTGAATGTCATTGACGACGGAACGCAAATCTCGCCCAGACACATTGGCGGAAACCACGAGCAGACGCGACACATTCTCCCGATTAATCGTGTTTGGCCCCGTGCCGTAGTCAATTTGGGCCACCTGAGCTAAGGGGATTTTGCCTCCCGTGGGTGTATCCACCAGCAAATTGCGAATCGTATCTAGGTTGGTGCGGGCTTCGGGCTTGAGCCACACCAGCAAGTCAAATAACTGTTGCTGCTGCAAGACCTGGGAAACCACCCGACCGTTCAGCGCCGTTTCTACCGTCTCAGACAGGTGACCGACCGTCAGCCCATAACGAGCGGCAGCGGCTCGATCAAACTGGATTTGTATTTGGCGTAGGGGGACTTGGGGTTCTAACTGCAAGTCTACGACCCCAGAAACTTGATTCATGGCCCCTTGGACGGCTTGCCCCAGGGTTCGTAATTCCGCTAGATCGGGGCCGAAAATTTTGACGGCGATCGCACTTCTAACCCCAGACAACACCTCATCCATACGGTGGGAGATAAAGCCCCCAATATTGGCCGCAATGCCGGGTATTTTGCCAAATTCTTCACGGAGCACGGCAATACTACCCGCCCGATCTTGGATGCCCAGATCACTCAGTTCCACATCGACATGGCCAAAATTCACCCCCCCGGCATCGGCATCCCCCGGTGCGCGCCCCGCCCGCAGTTGCACTGCACTAAAGCGAGGATTTTCTTTTAAAGCTTCTTGGAAGGCTAGGCCCGATCGATTGGTGGCATCCAAGGACACCCCTGGATAGAGCAGCATCGTATTGACCAGCGATCGCTCCTGAAACTCCGGTAGGAACACTCGTCCTAGAGCGGGCAAGATCACCAGGGAAGCCACCAACGCTGCCCCGGCTCCTGCCAGAATCCACTGGGGGCGACGCACTGTAAAGCCTAGGATCGGACGGTAAAGCCGCTGGGAAAAAGCCGTGATCCAGGTGTCCTCACTGGGTAAGGGTTGGTGAGCTAACAGCAGGGCACAGAGGGCCGGAGATAGGGTCATCGCCACCAAGGTAGAAGCCAGAATCGACACCAGGTAAGCCACCCCCATGGGTGCAAAGATCCGTCCTTCTACACCCGTTAGGCTAAAAATGGGTGCAAACACCACCGCAATAATTACGGTAGAGAAAATTACACTCACCCGCACCTCTACAGAAGTGTCATACACCACCTGAAAGGGAGGGACTGGTTGGCTACTGGCTTGGTTACGCCGCAAGCCCCGGTAGCAGTTCTCCATATCCACAATCGAGTCATCGACGACGGAACCAATGGCTACCGCTAGCCCCCCTAGGGTCATGGTGTTGATGCCCTGCCCAAACCAGGACAAAATCATCATGCCAATCAGCACGGAGAGAGGAATTGCACTGAGGGTAATCAAAGCGGTGCGCCAGTTCATCAAAAACATCAACAGCACGATGGAAACAATCAGGATGCCATCACGCAAAGCATCCCGGACATTATGAATGGCGGCGTCAATAAAATTGTTTTGGCGGAAGGTCACCTGTACGGTGACATCCTGGGGTAACCCCGCTTGCACCTCGGTCATGGCTTGTTCAATGTCCCGCGTCACCGTTGGGGTATCGGCCAAGGGCTGCTTGTTCACCACCACAATCACGGCCCGCTGACCGTTGACACTCCCATCGCCCCGTTGGAGGGCAGCACCGATCCGCACCTCTGCTACATCCCGCAGCAGCACAGGCTTGCCATCCCGCGCTGTCACGACGGATTGGGCTAACTGCTCAATCGATTCAACCCGTCCCACCCCGCGAATAATTTGCTCTTGATCAGGACTGATCAAAAATCCCCCGGCTGCGTTGACATTGGCCTGGGCAGCAGCCTCTGTAACTGCCTCCAAGGAAACATCGTAGGCTGCCATTTTGGCAGGGTCAGCGAGCACCTGATACTGGCGAACATCCCCGCCGTAGGCAATCACCTGAGAAACTCCTGGCACTGCCAATAATCGATTGGTGATGTCCCGATCCACCAGTCGCCGCAACTCCATTAAGTCGGTTGTTCCGGGCTTTGGGTCGCCCTGCCCCGTTCCCTGATCAGGAACCGTGAAGGCATACATCAAGACCGTGCCGATGGGGGAAGAAATCGGAGAAATCTGTGGGGCTTCAATTCCAGTCGGCAGTTTAGATTGGGCTTGCTGCAACCGTTCCGTAACCAGTTGCCGTGCCTGGTAGACATCGGTATCCCACTTGAAAATTACCCTCACAACAGAAACCCCCACGGCGGAGGAGGAGCGCACGGTTTCCACCCCCGGTGTCCCATTCACGGCACTTTCTAGGGGCAGGGTAATTAGAGATTCAACTTCCTCTGGAGCCAATCCAGGGGCTTCCGTTTGGATTTCTACCTGGGGCGGCGCAAAGTCGGGAAACACATCCAGGGGCATCCGACTCAGGTTATAGGTGCCCAGCACCGTGATCAGGATAGCTCCCAGGACGACCAACCACCGTCGAGCGATCGCCCATTTTAGTACTGAATTCAGCATAGTTAATCGACCCTAGGGAGCTGAGCCTCTTCCGAAGGCACGACCCGAACACTGGGGTGAGGAGAGGAGGGTAAAGAGGCATAGAGGCCAGAGGGGAAGTTAGAATCGGGTGGATTCGAGTGGGCAGGCTTCCCCTGCCGATTGCGTGTCCCTGCCCAAACTGCTCCAGCCGCAAAGGTACCCAGGGCGATCGCCCCGGTTCCCAGCCCAATCAACCACCAGGGGGGTTGGGGGCATCCTAAGCTAGCAGTCGTTGGTTGAGGAGTTGTGGGTGTTTGGGGTTTGCTGCCACCTCGGAGGGTTTGGGCATACAACTGATTCGCTCCCTGCACCACCACGCGATCGCCTTCAAATAAACCGCTTTTGACTTCTACCGCATCTCCAGAGGTGCGACCCAAGGTAACGGTCACGGGCTGAAAGGCACTGCCATTTTCCACAAACACCCAGGATTGCCCCTGCGCCTCCACTACGGCAGCTTGCGGAATCACGGGGACGACTACAGGGGATAGCTCCGTCAGAATTTCCACCTCGGCAAACATACCGGGTTTGAGTCCATCCTCTGGGTTAGCTAAGATCGCCTGCACCGGAATTACCCGTGTGGCTCCCTCCACCACCGAACCAATCACGCTCACCTTGCCCGTAAAGGTGCGGCCTAGCCCACTCACCTTCACCCGGACTGGCTGCCCGACTTGAATTTGGCTGATATCTTTTTCGTAGATATCGGCAGTCACCTGCACTTGATTGCCATTCACGAGAGTCAGAATTTTTTTGCCTGCATCCTCCCCCGACTCCCCCAAGGTGATCTCCCGATCAGCCACGACCCCAGCAATCGGAGCGGTGATGGTCAGGGTGCCGTCAGTATTGGCACGGGTGCCCAGTTGACGCAATCGAGTTTGGTAGGTGCGATCGCTCAGGGCGGAACGGGATTGAGCCACTTGCACAGCCGATTTGGCTCGTTTCAGTTGAGCCTCTGCTTCCAGCAGGGAAAGCCGACTGGCAGCCCGTTGTTTTGCCGCCTTGGCTGCTACCAACTGGGTTTCTGATTCCAACACTTGCCGTCGCGGTAAAGCCCCCGTCGCCGCCAACTCGCGATCGCGGTCGTAGCGTTCTTGGGCAAAGGACAGTTCACTTTGAGCCTGCTGAAGGTCTACCTCGGCAAGCTGGCGTTGACGTTCGTAGTTTTGTTGAGCTAACCGCAAATCTGCCTGGGCTTGTTGCACATCGGCTAGGGCTTCGGCTTGCTTTTCTAGGGCCGCCACCCGCAATTCCGCCAACTCTGGACTGGACAGAATCGCTAAGGTTTGACCCGCTTTCACGCGATCGCCAGGTTCCACCAACAATTGGGCGATCGTTCCCTTCACGGGGGTTGTCACCTCCACCCGTTGACCGGGAAGCGTGGCAATTTGTCCGGTGGCAGTGATACCCAATTGCATTCGTTGGCGCTGAATGGGGGCCACCTGAATACCCAGGCGTTTGGCAGTTTGAGCGTCCACAGAAATTGCATCCGTAGACAAGATGGGTTGACTGTCTCCAGAATGAAACTCATCGCCATGACCGGCATGGGCCAGGACAGTTATGGGCAGGGCCAACGCTAAACCCACACCCAGCAGGGGCGAGAAGGTCTGAGATAACCAGGAATGGTGAGCAGTGTCGGTCATGGGCAGACTAGTTCTAAAAAAAGAGTTCTAGAGAAAAAGAGAATCCCAGATCAGGCGCAACTTAGGAATGAGACTGGAATCACGGGTTATGTCTGAACCTGCGTAGGCAGGTTACTCTGCGAGAAGGCTTCGCCTATGTCCGTATAGCCGCGATTTCAATCGCCCGGTGAGTGAATTCTTAGTAGGGTAGAGAGTCCGGCATTACTGCCCGTACCAGTTCCGTCGCCACTGTTCCATTTGGCGAATTTCAGTTTGTTGGTCGGCCAGAATCGCTTCTGCCAATTGTTTGATTTCGGGACGCTGGGATTTGCTCAGCACCTCTTTCGCCATCGCGATCGCCCCCTGGTGGTGAGGAATCATCGCATTGAGAAACCGCAGGTCAAATTCTGCATCCGTTGCACCCAGAGATTTGCTCATCATCATGGCTTCCCTTTGTTCGGGAGACATAGCCATCATGTGACCCATGGGAGCGTGCCATGCCATAGGCGTATCATCCGCTTGGGGATACCAGGCTTTGCGCCACTGCTGCATCTGATTAATTTCTGTTGTCTGGGCCTTAATAATTGCCTCAGCCAAAGTTTTCATTTCTGGTCGTTGGGATTGCTTCAACACCGCCTCAGCCATAATCACGGCTCC
>JAYKHH010000139.1:0-4732 GCA_035285265.1 Leptolyngbyaceae cyanobacterium
TGGGGTGGGGGGGGGGGCCCCAAAACCTTGCAACAACTCCAAGAATCTGCTCTCTTCTCCCTCAAAGTCTGTGATCCGGTTTGTGGATCACGGCATTTCTTGCTGGCAGCAGCACGACGGATTGGGAAGGAACTGGCACGGGTACGAACCGGAGAGATGCAATCAGGGGTGGAGCCGTTGCGGGTAGCGATTCGGGATGTGATTCAGCATTGCATTTATGGGGTAGATTTGAATCCCTTGGCGGTAGATCTGTGTAAGGTAGCGCTGTGGCTGGAGAGGCTTTGTCGAGGTTTATCGCTTAACTTTCTGGATCACAGAATTAAGTGTGGTAACTCATTGGTTGGAGTGTTGGATCTGGATTGCCTCAAGGAAGGAACTCCAGACAATGCCTATAAACTTATGACGGGAAAGTAACTCCTGGGTGCAACGGTAAGCCATCCTGAAAGACCAGCAATTCTCCGGGTTGGATGGTTGTCCAGACTTCGTTATCGGTTAGTGGCACTGTGGTGATCAATGCCACGCGATCGCCAGGGGTCGTTAGTTCCTGGAAATCTACCGTAAGGTCAGCATCAATCAGATGTGCGGCTGCAAACGGAGCTTGTCGTACGATGTAGCAAAGTTTTGTAGAGCAGTGGGCAAAAAAGTGTTGACCATCAGATAGCAGGTAATTGAAACTCCCCTGGGTGCTCACGGCACGGGTAACCTCTTGCAGCACAGCATACAATTGCTCTAGGGGTGGTTTTCCTGCTGGAAAAGTTTGCCGCAGGGTATTCAAAATTAAGCAAAATGCCCGTTCACTGTCGGTTTGCCCGACCGGGGTATAAAAGCCAGCGCTTTCAGGATAGAAATCTGGCAAGTCTCCATTATGGGCAAAAATCCAATACCGTCCCCACAGTTCTCGTTGAAAGGGATGGCAGTTTTCGAGCGCCACTGCGCCAAACGTGGCTTTGCGGATGTGGGCGATCGCATGGGTCGATTTAATCGGATAACGTCGCACTAAATCTGCCACAGGAGACGTGACTGACGACTTCTCATCTAGAAAAATGCGGCATCCCACACCTTCAAAAAACGCAATACCCCAACCATCCTGATGTTCATCGGTTTTCCCTCCCCGTGCCGAGAACCCCTCAAAGGAAAAGCAGATGTCTGTCGGTACATTGCAGTTCATTCCTAGCAGTTGGCACATGGCAGCAGAAGTTGAATGCGTTAACCGCTTGTCCAATGATTGTAATGCGATCGCTGCGCTGAAAGAGCAGGGCATCAATGCTGACTGCATTCAGTGGCTAAAATTCGGGCGATCGCGGCTGGCATATCTTCTAACCCTGTACCTGCCTCGATCCGATGGACAATGGAGCTAAGCGGATTCGAACCGCTGACCCCTGCAATGCCATTGCAGTGCTCTACCAACTGAGCTATAACCCCTTAGTGCGTTTACCATCATCCCTCGACAACGAGCCATTCGTCAAGTCAAATTAAACTCTTTTATAACTCAGAAGGATGTAAATAGACAGGCGATCGCACCCCACAGTCAATAGAATACCTGTACCATGGGGTGAGGTTTCATTTTCCTCAGCACCTATGAATTCTTTGGAACACCCCTCTGAAAAGTCTACGATTAGCGAAGTTGATGCGATCCTGAAGCGCCTACTCAAAAATTGGGCAAGTAGCAAAAAAGCCCGCAAAGATTGGGACTTTAAAACTGGGTCTCAAAGTCTGGATTCCATCCGTGAAGACATTCAGCAAATGGCAACCCGTTGGCCGGATCAAGAAGCAGTAATTCGGGAAGCCACTCAAATTGATCAGGGCTTTGTTGCCGATATTGAGCAGTATGCCCCTGCCATTGAAACAGCACTCCGGGAAGCTGGCATTCCGTTGAGGGGCACCTACCCCACCTATGAATTTCCCCCCTTTAAGCTGAGTTTTTCTCAGGAGACAGTGAGGTTGGCCTTGGGACGGCGATCGCAGCAAACCAAAGCCTTTGCTCCAGACCAGTTAGCCGCCTGGGTTGCCGGACAGTACAAGCGCGTCATTGAAAGCAAATTTGATAGCAACCGCTTTTGTAAAGAGCTATTCAATGCCTATGTGATGCTCAACCAACTGGAAATGAAAACTGAGGTAGTGCAGTGGGGGCATCCGATTTTGCTGAAGGATATTTATAAGCTGTTAACCTTCCGGCAATCGGCTAAGCAGGATTATCCCGAACCTTTGTTTGTGTTTGATCTAGCTCGCTTGAAGGAGCAAACCGAAATTCAGTACGAAGATCACGCTTTTGAACTGGTTCCTTCCCGTGAACAATCTAAAAATTTCATTCTCGTCAATAGCTGGGGTCAGGAAAACCGAGTCGGTAGTTTGACCATCTATGATAGGGAAAATAAGTGATCACGAAACCCAGGCAGGGGAGATGCAGTCATGGTTCAGTCCTTAATGAGCAAAACAATTAGCCGAACAATTACGCGCCTTGGGAATTGATCCAGATGCATAGATATCAAACCCATAGATAGTTTTGATAAGGGTACACAGGGATGCAGATTGAGGATTTGGATATTGATGATTTGCTATCGGGGCAGCCCCCCTCCAACAGTGAATTGTTGGTGAGAATGACCTTGGGGCGCGATCGCTGGCTCAATCGAATACGCGATCATTACCTAGCCAACTACATTGCCGATGGAGGAAGCAAGGTAAAGGTGTTGGTGGGTGGCCCTGGTACTGGCAAAACTCATCTGCTAGAAGGGGTATTACTGGATGCTCAAGCTTTAGGCTATGAGACGGTTTACCTATCTGCTCAGGAATATCGCCTCAATGATCTACCCAGTTTGTATCGGGCGATCGTCAAGCAACTGAATACAGAACAATTGGTGCAAGGGCTATGCTGTCATGTCGCCAAGAAATTGGGCTATGGTCAATACGATGGTACCGACAATTTGTTACCGCTGCTGTATGAAGACCGAGGATTGACCCGTGACTTAGCAATTCGAGAGGTGAAGGAAGCTGCCGGATTAGCCCTGAAAGATGTGGATTTTGGCCCCTCCTTTAAGGCATTTGCCTACACGGTAATCAATAGCCGACTGATTTATGGCAATGAAGAAACGGTACGGCTAGCTCTCAAGTGGTTAGGAGGAGAACGCTTAGAGCGGCATCAAAAGCAGAGCACCAACTTATTTGAGCGTCTGCAAAAGGTAAATGCTCGATATTGGCTCAATTCCCTGATTCGCCTGTTGAAATTAGCGGGGATTACTGGACTGGTGGTCGCGATCGATGATTTGGAAGTGATGGCAGGGCGCAACTCCGAAACACGACGCTTTTTCTACACCCCCAATGCCATCAAGGATACCTGCGAACTCTTCCGGCAGATGATTGATGATGGGGAATTGCTAGATCACTTTTTGCTGCTGTTAGCAGGGCGTCAGGAGATGGTGGAAGACGATAAGCGGGGATTCAAGAGCTACGAAGCTCTATGGATGCGTCTGCAAACTGGGATAATCCCCACGGATAAATTTAACCCTTTAGCAGATATTGTGGACACAGACAGTCACTTGGTAGCCCACGGTAAAGACTTTCCCGACCAAATCCAGGCAAAGCTGCGGCAACTGCTCCGAGAGGCAGGACTGGAAGTCCACGATCGCGAACTTCCGGATCTGAGTGAGTACAGCCACCTACGAGCGAGGATTATCGAAGTAGCCATGATGGTATTGGAGGCAGGCTAGGGTATGGAACGGTATGATGCAACCCGCAGACGGGCGGTGGCAGTCGTTGAATCTTTGAGGGCTGGAATTCCTACCCGTACCTCCACGAAGGAGCTACCGGATCTTCGGGCATCTCTGACAAGCCTAATCCACCAGGATCTGACCCAATTTGCAGCGGGGAAACGTCCTCCGGGTCGCCTTGCTTGGGGTCCCTATGGACAGGGTAAAACCCATGCCTTGACAACTGTGGAGCATGTGGCGTTGGACTTGGGCTTTGTAGTCAGTCGAGTTTCCCTGAGCCGGGAAGTCTCCTGCCATCACTTGTTCAATTTTTATGGACGGGTGGCCGCTGCGATTCGTACCCCTGACTCCAAGATTTTGGGGATGACACGCGCCCTCAACCGCAAACGAGCCGATGATTTACTGGGTACTCCTCTAAAAGCCCATGATCGCTACATTCATCCTTTACCCGCCATAATTCTAGAAGACTACTTCTTGACAACCGGGGAAGAACAGGATTTGCTCTACAGTGACCTCATGGGTACCCGCGCGTCTATGACCGATGTAAAGCGCATTCATCGCGCCTGTCGCGGAGAACCCCTGCCCAAGTTTGAGGTCAATTTCCGAGCTACAGAGCATGGTAGTGCCTATTTTGGAATGATGGCGGATGCGATCGCCCTCTGTGGATATAAGGGCTGGGTGATCTTAATTGATGAGGTAGAACTGATTGGACGCTTGGGTAAGGTCGGACGACTGCAAGCCTATGTCAATCTCAACTGGTTGTTGAATTGGTCTAAAACCCTGCCCTACCCGATTTACACCCTAGGAGTGGTGGCCTCTAGTCTTCGCAATGATGTTTGGTTTAGTGGCACTAGTACCCCCAGCACCAAAAATGATCGCACCCAAATTCCAGAGTTAGCTGCAGAACGAGCAGACAAGTTTGGTGTGAACGCAGAGGCAGAGATGAAAGCATTTTTTGATAGGGCGATTAGTGCCGAATGTCCGACCATCAAACCCTTAGACCAAAGTGATCTGCTGACATTACTCAA
>JAYKHH010000140.1:0-2542 GCA_035285265.1 Leptolyngbyaceae cyanobacterium
ACAGCACAGCCGCATCCAACAAAAGCTGATTAGTACCGTCAATGCAGTCACTGAGAATGTTCGCGTCGCTCTGGCTCTGCCCAAACTGCGCTGCACGTTTGCTAGGAGATCCATTATTCCAGATGTGTCTGTATTCCGCTGGCAGCGGTTGCCCACGAATGATAATGGCACCATTGCCAATACCTTTAGCGCTGCCCCTGACTGGACGATCGAAATTCTGAGCCCTGAGCAATCCTCAACGCGGGTGGTGAGCAACATTTTGCACTGTCTCAACCACGGCGGGTTAGGGGGCTGGCTGATCGACCCCAATGAGAATTTGGTGCAAGTTTATCTGCCTGACCAGCTACCCGCTTCTCTGGAAGAGGCAGACAATGAGTTGACGATGACGGGCTTAGCCTCAACCCTAACGCTCACGGTAGGACAGGTATTTGGCTGGCTGCGAGTAGGATAATGGATACTGAGACCCCTGTAGATGATAGGGTTATGCCGAGATGGAGAAGCCGCGATCGCACTTGACCTTACCCCTGCGTGAAGAAGGGCTACAACGGTTGAAATTCTAAGGAGCTTATAGACGTGGTTAAAGTTATTAGTCGGAGATCCCTTGGAATTCAGACTGTCTATGATATTGGCGTTGAAAAAGACCATAACTTTTTGATTAGCAATGGCTTGGTAGCTTCTAATTGCTTTAACAAATCCCATTCAACGGCTTATGCCTACGTCACCTATCAAACCGCTTACTTAAAAGCTAATTATCCCGTTGAATATATGGCGGCCTTGCTGACTGCCAATAGTGGTGATCAGGATAAGGTACAGCGCTATATTGGCTCCTGTTTGAGTTTAGGAATTCAGGTAGAACCGCCCGATATCAACCGCTCTGGCGTGGACTTTACGCCCCTACAAAGTACAATCCTGTTCGGTTTATCTGCCGTCCGAAATGTGGGGCAGGGTGCAATCGAGGCTCTGCTGGCAGTTCGGGCAGAGGGGGGAGCATTTAAATCCTTGGCAGACTTGTGCGATCGCGTAGACAACCGCACGGTCAACCGCCGAGCCTTAGAAGCGTTAATTCAATGCGGGGCCATGGATTGCCTAGATACTAACCGCAGACAGCTCATGCAAGATCTAGATTTAGTCCTAGATTGGGCCCAGTCTCGCGCTAAGGATCGCATCAGTGGTCAGGGCAATCTCTTTGATTTATTGGGCAGCACTGCCACGGACAATAGTTTGAAACTAGAATTTGAATCGGCTCCAAAAGCTCCTCGTGTTGATGATTTTCCCCAACAAGAAAAGTTAAAGCTAGAAAAAGAGCTGTTAGGATTCTACATTTCTGATCATCCCCTCAAATCTATTCGCCAGTCCGATCATGCTAGAATCCTGGCTCCTATTAATCTCAATGACTTGGAACATCAGCGGGAAGATACGACCCTCAGTGCCATTGTCATGGTGACAGGTGTGAAACCTGTGACGACCAAAAAGGGAGATCGCATGGCTATCTTGCAAATAGAAGATCTCACGGGCAATTGTGAAGCCGTGGTGTTTCCCAAAACCTTTGAGCGCATCAATGGTTGTCTGATCACCGATGCCCGGTTGATGGTATGGGGGAAGGTAGACCGCCGCGATGATCAGGTACAACTCATTATTAATGATGCGGAACCCATTGAGGCCATTCGCATGGTGATGGTGGAGCTAGAACCTCACATTGCTAGTGATATTGCTCAAAAAGACCATCTTAGAAACGTCCTCAAACAGCACGGAGGTGACGATGAAAAAGCAAAAATTCCTGTTATTGCCGTGATTGCATCTCCTCTACGGCGACTATTTGTGCCCCTAGGCTCTCAATTTAGAGTCCAAGATTCCCAAGCCGCTGTCACTGCCTTAACCCAAGCTGGATTTCAAGCCAAAGCATCATCCCTCACCGCAAGTTAAGAGTTGATCAGCCTAACTTTTAGGCCAGTGGCGGATCAGTTCAGCGACAGACCAAGCTTGGGCGATCGCACCTTGGGGAGCATGGGGCGGGTCACCGTCAAAGATTTCTGATACGGAACCGAGGCAAGCTTGGTGTTGGAGATGGTCAATCATCGGCTGCCAATCAAACGGTAAGGGATCTGGGAAAAAGCGTTCCCAGGCGCGGATGAAGGGGCCAATCAGCCAACTCCACACAGTGCCTTGATGGTAGGCGCGATCGCGGTGCTCAGGACTGCCATTATAGCGACCCATATAGTCGGGATCGCTGGGTTCAAGGCTGCGAAGACCATAGGGAGTCAGCAACTGAGTACGGGCCACCTGTAGAACCTGGCGAGCTTGATGGGCTGGGAAGCCACAGTGATAAAGGGAAAGAGCTAAAACCGCATTGGGCCGAACTTGAGAGTCTGGCTGATCCTGGGGTGTAATGCCATCGTATAAGTAACCCCGCTCTGGATTCCAAAATTTCTGTAGAGATCCTTTTACTTGTTCGGCATGGTGCCTGTAGCGCTGGGCTTGATTACTCAGGCTAGCTGCATTAGTCACGGTGTCCATCTGAGCTAACCGTTCCGCCCACTGACTG
>JAYKHH010000141.1:0-3664 GCA_035285265.1 Leptolyngbyaceae cyanobacterium
ACATGGCAGAACTCTGGCAGCAAACCCTGAATTGGCAGCCAGATCCCAAACAAAGCCAGCAATTTGAGCAACTGTATCAACGGATTTTGGCGGGTAACCAGCAATTTAACTTAACCCGGATTACCAATCCCGTTGAATTCTGGGAAAAGCATCTCTGGGATTCTTTAAAGGGTATTGCCCCCCAATTCAACCTTCAAGATTCTCCCCTTCAGGTGATTGATATTGGCACTGGGGCAGGATTCCCTGGGGTACCCGTAGCAATTGTCCACCCTGCCTGGAAGGTGACCCTTCTGGATTCCACCCGCAAAAAGATGGCATTTGTCCAAACCCTGGTCACGGATTTAGGGATAGAAAATGCGAGTACCTTGAGCGATCGCGCCGAGCAGGTGGGCAAACATTCCCAATATCGAGCCACCTTTGATCTAGCTCTGATTCGGGCTGTGGCCGCTGCCCCTGTTTGTGCTGAGTATGCCTTACCATTACTCAAACCCGGAGGGTTAGCAATTCTCTATCGAGGTCAGTGGCTGGAAAGCGAAGCAGAGGCGCTGCAACCTGTGATGGCTCAACTGGGAGGAGAAGTGGAGGCAATTGAGGCGTTTTCAACTCCGATTAGTCAAAGTGTGCGTCACTGCCTGTACCTTCGCAAAATAGCCCCATCCCCTCAACAATTCCCTCGACCGATCGGTATGCCTGTCCATAATCCTCTGGCGTCGAACCCCCAATAAAGAACGGTCGTAGTTGGGTATGCCCCCACTACGACCGCTCAATGAGAATTTAACTGCGAGATGGTATTTACCCCTCTTGAGGAGGAGATACTCGATCCTTAAACAACTTACCTGCTGAGAATGCAGGCACTTGGGTAGCTGGAATCTCTAGCTTGTCTCCTGTTTTAGGATTGCGACCTTCACGGGCTTGGCGGCTGCGCCGCTCAAAAGAGCCGAACCCTACCAACGTCACCTTATCTCCGGCGGAAACTGCTTCTACGATCGCTTCAAGCATGGCGCTTAAAATCGCATCGGCATCTTTCTTCGTGACATCAGCCTTAGCGGCGATCGCATCTACCAATTCACCTTTATTCATACAGTAAGTCCGTAATTCCTTGAATGCGTTAGTGCAATCATAGTTCAAGCACTTTAAAAAATCTCCAAACCCGCATTCTTTCGTTAAACAATTCCTGTGTAGAACTTTAAAGTAGAGAAGCCTAAAATAGCCTGAAAAGCATACCCCGAAACGGTTTTAGCTAGAATCATACATTTAATTTATTCTAGCAAGAGGGTGAAATGCAAAGGGTCAAAGACCTCATAACGCCGAGAAAAGTTAAGAAACTTTTCCGGCTTTCCATTTCCATGCCCCCTGATTCCTGACCTGACGTAAATTCGATAGCCCTTTCATCGAACCGACGTTACTCAACCGCCCTATCCATCTACCTGAGATCAGCGGTTACAGATCTCCTCGACCTCAGCACTGCGATCGCCTTCCTCAAGAAAGCATGAACCGCTTTGTCAACAACCGTACAAATTACCCCTCTACCAAAAACTCGGTTTCTCTATCGTCACTCTGATTTAGACAATGGCATTGCTGGAGGTGGGCAACCCCGAACCTGAGGGGACGGTCATCACGATCGCTGCAAAAATGAAAGGGTTCTTAATACTTCGTTACAATACGAGAACTTAACGGAGCTAATGCTCCCAACTCACATCAGAGGTCAACCTATGAACAGCAACATTCGTGCTGGTAGCTTGTTTGGCATTCCCTTCTATATCAACCCATCCTGGTTCTTCGTCCTAGCCTTCGTCACCTGGACCTACGGCAGTGGTCTGGCAACACAATTCCCAGGACTTGCGACTGGAACGCCTTGGTTATTGGGCTTGATTACTGCCCTCCTCTTGTTTGCCTCCGTGTTGGCCCATGAGTTGGGGCATAGTTTCGTAGCCCTCCGTCAAGGCATTGGGGTGCAGTCGATCACCCTCTTTATCTTTGGTGGACTTGCCAGCTTAGAAAAAGAATCTGAAACCCCTGCTGAAGCTTTTTGGGTGGCGATCGCAGGCCCTCTGGTCAGCCTCCTATTAGCTGGACTCGCCACAATCGTTGGCTTCGGTACCCATGCCACTGGCCCCCTCGGTGCAATTTTGGCACTGTTAGCTTCCGTCAACCTTGCTCTTGCTCTGTTTAACCTAATTCCTGGCCTGCCCCTCGATGGTGGCAATATCCTTAAGGCTCTGGTTTGGAAAATTACAGGCAATCCTTACAAAGGCGTTGTATTTGCGAGTCGTGTCGGTCAAATCTTTGGTTGGGTCGCCGTTGCCTCTGGTTTGATTCCCCTACTGCTCTTTGGCAGCTTCGAGAATGTTTGGAACCTATTAATTGGTGGCTTCCTCCTCCAAAATGCAGGTCGGGCAGCCCAGTTTGCCAGAGTGCAAGATCAACTGACTGGTTTAACGGCTGCCGATGCAGTCACCTCCAATAGCCCTGTCGTATCGGCTCAGATGTCCCTCCGCGAGTTTGCCGACTACCAGATTCTCAACCGCAATCAGTGGAACCGATTTATGGTGACCAATGAAGCAGGGCAGCTAGTCGGAGAAGTCAGTCTAGATAGCCTGCGGTCAGTCCCCAGCGATCGCTGGTCAGAAACCCAGATTGGGGAGCTTGTACAACCGATTGATGCGGACAAAACGGTTTCATCCCATCAACCCTTGCTAGAAGTTGTTAAGCTCCTAGAAGAAAAACAACTTTCTGCTTTAACAGTCATCCAAGATAATGGTCTGTTAGTAGGACTGTTAGAAAAAACCTCGATTGTTAACTTGTTACACGATCGCGCCCAAGCCACAGCCGCATAAATGGTTTAACTGAGTTGAGTCGGGACACCTAGGGGATTTGCTCCTGGGTGTCCCGCTTGAAATTTTGGGGGTGTCAGCATAACGTAGAACGCTAACTGCATTGTTTATTCAACCATCGAGAACTGTATGAGCGGAAAGCTAGTTCCGTTAATTTCAGAGTCAGCGATCGCCGCCACCGTCAAGCGCCTTGCCCAGGAACTAGATCGAGACTACGCTGAGCGTTCCCCCATCCTGATTGGCATCCTCAAAGGGTCGTTTGTGTTTCTGGCAGATCTCATGCGCCAGATGCAAACCCCGATTCATCGCATCGAACTCATCAAAATGTCTAGTTACGGTGCCTCAACCGTCAGTTCCGGTGAGGTAAAACTACTGATGGGCTTACCCGATCATCTCATTACCGATCAGCATGTGATCTTAGTCGAAGACATTGTTGATACTGGCTCCTCTACGGCAATGGCCCTCAAAATCCTCCAATCCCATCATCCAGCTTCCATCAAGCTCTGCGCCCTGTTAGATAAACCGGAGCGTCGCAAGGTACCCGTAGAGATCGATTATCTCGGTATAACCGTTCCCGATCGCTTCATCGTCGGCTATGGGCTAGATGCCTATGAACAATACCGCCAATTCCCCGCCATCTATGCTTTAAACGAATAGTATCCATCAGATCAACTGAGGCAAGAGCGGTGTCGAAATGAATGTAACGAACTGTAAAATGAGATTTAATCTTACAGTTCTAAGCTCTAAATCACCCCTATGCAGACATCCCAGACCCAGCCCCAATTTAACTTTATTTTCAAAGCCTGCCTGACCGTATTAGTGGGGCTAGC
>JAYKHH010000142.1:0-2520 GCA_035285265.1 Leptolyngbyaceae cyanobacterium
GGCGATCGCATCGCTCGTGCCCAGATCAAACCAGCAGCGGGCGGTGCACCCTTGGTATTCCATCTCACCCATGTTATGCATCAAGGCCATAAAACTGCCTTCAGCCAGATCTTGGTTGTAGTCCATGTAGCTAATTTCTAGCCCAACTTCTTGAACTTGGAGATTCTCAGCATTAAATCCCCCCAACTTGCCCAGGAAGAACCAGGAGTTAAACACTTCTTCGACATATTGTTTTTCGCGTTCCGAGGGAACAGTGCTGAACTCCAGCCAAATCCAAACATCAAAGGGATCAAATTCGCGAAACTGAACGTCCATAGGTAGGAGACTAGGGTGATAGGACTGGCATATTTTTGGCTTTTGGCCCCCACGGCCCCGGTTGCTGATTAATCGTGTCCCGCAAAGGGCTGCAATTCCGGGGCTTATTATCCAGTCTTTCTTGAGCTTGGCACTGCTCAAAGAAAATTTGCCATACTAAACTTTTGGGCAGTTGCTCAGGCTTCGCCAAGGCCAACTGGAAGTATTTTCCGGCTTCAGCGTACAGCTTAGCATTTTTTTGTTCGTAGGCTTTTGCGGCTAGAATTTGCGCCTTGAGGTACTGCACCTCTGGTTGATTGGGAGTGACGGCGATCGCCCGATTCACATAGTCGAGGGATTTATCGTATTGCTTCAGATCTCGGTAGCCAAGGGCAATGCCTCGGTAAGCCAGATAGCGAGGATTGGCATACTTTTCTAGCCGTTCCACAGCCTGACCCGGATTAGAGAAAGGCAGATTGACGGCTAACATTAAGTCCATAAATCCCTTCACCACATTCAGTTCTGGATCTTGGGGGGAAATGCGCTCTGCCACTTTTAAATGCTTGAAAACCTGTTGGAGCCGATTCAGCGCCTCTGGCGTTCCCCGAACCGTTCCCTGTTGGCTAAGAATATAGGCACCTTCCAAAAAATGCCCCACGGCGGCATAGAGGTTACCGCGCAGCGGATTAGTCTTAATCAGAGCTTCTGCGGTTTCACGGGTGCGGGTGCCATTCACTTTGAACCCTTCCCAATCTTTAGTTGTATAGGCCAAGGATGCCTGCATCGCATAGGCCATGGGTTCATCGGTCTCAGCATTTTTGAGATATTCTTGGCCTTCTACATAGTTCCCTTTTTCAAAAATGGCTCTGAAGGCTGCTTCTGTATTGGGGCCAATCGAATGGGGATTGGTAGTCCGAAAGGGATCTTTAGCCATGGCAGCGCCCACGCCTATACTGAGGGTGATTAATAGGCTACTGGCGATCGCGGTCATGCGAGACCCCAAGGAGCGTACTAATGTCCTGGGAGTCCGGTCAGAACATTTGCATACCCCTTTGAGCGAAGGGTGTTGCCTGCTCCTCAGGGACTGTAACGCTTGGAAAGGGGTGTTGTCAGGAGCGATCGGCATTTCTGTCATAAATTGGCCTCTAGACAAAATTATGTTTAGGGTACAACCTCGTTGGCTGCTCAATCCTAGCGTGGACTACCCGCCTTAGGCGGAGGAATTGAGACAGAACAAAACAATTACTTCGTATCGTTTTGCTCCATCTGAAGGGGTAGCCCTAGCGTGCAAGACGTAGTTGCACAGGGCAAGTTCCAGTTAGACTGACGTTGGGAGTCTATCAAAAAAATGCCCCCGCTCATACTCTGTCTTGCGATTGTTCATGCTCCATCTCAAAGATCTAACGTATCATCCCCCTGCTACGCCCTCCGCCATTCTGAAGTCAATTAATCTGGAACTGGCCCCCCAGCAGATGGGGTTGATTATTGGCCCCAGTGGCTCTGGCAAAAGCACGTTACTAGAGATATTGGCAGGACTAGCTCGCAGTACCTCCGGTGACATACGGTGGCGAGATCAGGATCTGGATCCTGAATACCTACGGCAGCTAGCAGGATTGGTATTCCAGTTTCCAGAACGTCACTTCTGTGGGAGCACGATTCTAGAAGAATTGCGCCTCGGTCATCCAGAGTTGGGGTCACAACAGGTGCATGAGGCATTGCGAGAAGTGGGGTTAGATCACCTGTCTTTGAATACTTCGCCGCACGCTTTGAGTGGAGGGCAGCAGCGGCGGCTTGCCTTAGCAGTGCAACTGATTCGTCAGCCTTATTTGCTCTTGCTCGATGAACCCACCGCTGGCTTAGATTGGTCGATGCGGCGGCAGTTGGTGAATTTACTGGCAAGACTCAAAACCCATTGGTCCTTACTGGTGGTCACCCACGATGCTGGGGAGTTACTGGCGATCGCCGATCGTTGCTGGGATCTCAACCACGGCATTCTCTCCGTCTCTGCGGCTGACCCCCAAACCCTAGCAGCCCCCACCGAGCCATTCCCATCGGTTCAGGTTCCTTAAAGGCTATCGCTATGATCCCAATCCTTCCTGACATGGCAGAACTCTGGCAGCAAACCCTGAATTGGCAGCCAGATCCCAAACAAAGCCAGCAATTTGAGCAACTGTATCAACGGATTTTGGCGGGTAACCAGCAATTTAACTTAACCCGGATTACCAA
>JAYKHH010000143.1:0-5985 GCA_035285265.1 Leptolyngbyaceae cyanobacterium
TAGTCCAGGATGTCCGTTCCCGCCCCGCCATCCAAAATCCCAGTGACACTGCCCGTCGAACTGAAGGCAAAGGTATCATTGCCGATGCCGCCCGTTAAGTTCTGGAAGTTACTAAAGGTAAAATTGCCGTTGAGATTCCCAGTGTTGGCACCTGTGAGATTGAAAGTGGTGTTGCTGGTGGGCGCAATTAACGTGTTGGCACTGCTACTGCTCGCGATCGCTCCCTCGATCCCATTAATCCCACCCGTCGCCGTGGCAGTGTTCGCGGTGAGATTCACGGTCACCGGACTGGAGGTAGCAGCATAGTCCAGAGTGTCCGTTCCCGCCCCGCCATCCAAAATCCCGGTAACACTGCCCGTCGAACTGAAGGCAAAGGTGTCATTTGCTGTCCCACCCATAAGGTTGCCAATATTGCTGAAACCTAGGGTGGAGTTAAAGCCGCTAAGGTTTCCAGCATTGCTGCCCGTAATTGTCCAAGTAGTAGTCTGATTTGCCCCGATAAGGGTAGAGCCACCCGGAATCAAGACCGGACTACTGAAACTGAAGGGGCTGAGACTGATCGCTCCACTGCCATCAATGCGACCCACCGTAATTTGCGAAAAGTTAGGAGATAAGGTCTGCAACTCAGCAGTCGTGAGGTTCAAATTGCTATCGTCTGTTGTCCCCCCCAAAGTGATACCGAGCGTAGAGGTAGTGGGTTGTAGTTCTAAAATTCCAGTACCTTGAATACTAGCCGTACTGGCAATATTGATTTCATCACCCGTTAACTTCACAGCCCCACCAGATAGGAGCTGAGACCCATTGCCTATTGAGATCGTGTCTCCTGCTTGCAGGGTTACGCTAGTACCCCCTGTTAGAGTAAAGGTCGATGTACTGATCAAACCCCCACCCGTGGGCGATCGCAGGGTCACCGGATCGTTAAACGTAACATTCCCCGCCAGTGTCATCGTGCCACTGCTGTCAGCACGACCCATCGTAATGTCCCTAAAGCCATTGGCAAAACTTGCCAATTCGACACCATTTAGAAAGGTTGCATCTGCCGCTCCAATTCCTCCAATCACCATTCCTAAATTGGGGGAGTTAGGTTGAATCAATAAGGAACCTGTACCTGAGAAAGAATTACTGATAGAGAGATCTGTACTATCTGTTGTTAAGGTCAGATTTCCACTTCCTGAATTGATGGCCACAGAAATAGCATAGAAATCAAAGGAGGTGGAACCACTGGCTGTGAGACTCAAGTCCCCCCCTCCGGAAGCCAGGGAAGCACCCTCCAAGAAGATGCTGCTGGTACTCACGCTGTTACCAGTCAGGGTAAGATTACCGCCTCCCGAATTCAGAGTGGGAGTTGAACTGACCCCTTGGATGAAGATGCCATTGCCATCAAGACTGGTTCCCGTTAGCGTAATATTTCCACCACCACTGGAAATACTAGATTTCGAGGAATAACCAATCAGAATTCCAGGGTAAGAAGAATTATTGATTCCAGTCAGGGTAATATTTCCCCCTCCTGAATTAATCGTGACATCTTCAAGATCAATACTTGGATCGAAAAGAGCACCCCCTCCCTGGAGGTTGATGCTGCCGCCCTGAGTCGTTAGGCTGATGCCGGTAACATCTACAATTGCACCCAGACCGCTATTGTCAAAGTCGGCAATCAGGTCTAGGTTGCCCCCATTGGTTGCAATATCAGCCTGCAAAAAAATATCGCCATGGGCTTGTGCCGTTAACCCGATACCAGACTGACTGATATTGACCGGTGCTCGAAATCCAATATCACCCGTTGCCTGGAGGATGACATTACTAGTCGCATTGTTAATCAAGGCAACATCAATATCAGAACTGCCACTGTTAGTATCTGGGTTACTGAAAGCAGAAACATCGATAAGGGAAGCACTTCCGCCGGAAGCCACTACATTGATATTCGTCGGATCTAGGAGCAACGTTCCTACATTTCCGTGAGCAGCTAACGTGTTGACTTGACCTTTGAAATCCAAAAACTCCTTACCGGATACTTCAACAAATCCCCCATTACCACCCATAGATCCACCTTGGGCAGAAATGTTGCCATAAAAACGAGTCGTTTGATCAGCCCAAACAATCACCAGCCCTCCATCTCCGAGCGCTGAGGCATTCGCCTTGATGGTTGAGTCTGGACTCACAAAGGTAGATTGAGCCTTGGGTTCCGTTCCCTGACCTTGATAATTCCCCCCAATCAAAACTGTGCCACCGCCATTGGAACCAGAAGCATCGAGGGTGGCACCTAAGAGACCTACCTGGTTTCCCAGTACCTGAATTTGTCCACCAACTCCTTGAGCGTTTGGATTCGCTGCATTCACGGTTCCAGAGGCGATCGCGATCCCAGCCTCCCTCGGAATGGCTGACCCCGAACTCGTCAACTTCACCACCCCATTCTCAACGGTTAAGCTCGTTGCTCCGGTGAGATTGCCCCCCGTTAATAGGGCTGGTAACGAGACTGGGGTGAGGGGCACAGTATTGGCAGTCAGTTGCGTCTGAGTATCCAGGGGCAAATCTAGACTCAATAGACTCCCACTCTGCGTGATCCGCACTAACTGTTCTTGGGGTACCGCTGCGATCGTAATCGTGCCACCGGGCGCAGTCAGAGTTCCGGTATTGACGACTGTGCCACCGAGGAGCCTTAAACTTTGTCCCGGTGAGACAGCTAAGTTACCTGCATTGACGAGGCTGCCCAACTGACCTGTCGTAGAGGCAAACCCATTCGGGCTGCCAACCAAAGTACTGTAATAATTTGCGCCGATCCCACGAAACCAGTCTGTTCCTACTCCAATCCCGTTGGCAGTCGTGGCGGTAAAGGAGGCTGGCACATTCAAACTCGCAGTCGGGCCAAAGAGGATGCCAACCGGATTCATTAGGTAAAGATTGGCACTTCCTCCCGTTACTTGGATCAATCCATTGATGACGGAGGGTTCCCCCCCGACGACTCGACCCAAAATATTTTGGAGTTGCGGCGTGGCGAGGAAATTGGCAACTTGTCCTTGAGTCAACCCAAACTGCTGAAAACTGTGGAAGAGATTGGCCCCATCGCCCGATAAGCTGCCGCCACTAATATCCAGGCGATCGCCATCAGGCGTAACTAGGGTGCCCGTCCCATCGAGGGCAGGCGTGATGGATTGGGCTAGGGCAGGTAAAGGAGCGATCGCCCCGGACAGCAAAAAAGTGATGACAAGAAGAGATAGATGTTGCAGATGCACTCGATAATTACGTGCATCTGAACCCTTTTTGATGGTGCTGGGCTTGAACTTGGCAAAAGTTTTAAACTTGAGCAGGAGGTGAAACAGGATTTTGGTGACCACGCCATAAGCAAAACCTGATTTCATCTGCATCCCCTGATGTATCAAATCATCCTGAATCTCCCAGATCATACTCTGGATTACATCAATCGTAATGTGTACTACACATCATCGAAGAATTTGAGTTTCCTAAACTGGCGAAAATCTTCCAGGCAGCGCAAGGATTGATCGCCTAAAAATAAACGGGAGGGCAATGTCAGGGCGATCGCACTCCCGTTCCCAGAAGACAAACAAGGACAAAATCGTTGTCTACCAAGGATTACCAATCATGGTAAAGGCTGACCAATAGTAGGGATGGGAGAAATCACCACTTTGCAGATTGGCCACATTGGGGGACAGAGGAGTCTCTCCCCTCGAACTCCGCAGTTGTCCATTCCCCAGACGCACCTTGTTTTGGATCATCGCCAGTTGCGCTTGCCGGAGTGCCTCCGCCTTCACCGGAGCCGTCTTCAATTGTTGGTAAAACTCATTCATCAACCCTAAGGTGCCCGCATCACTCACATACCAGAGGCTGGCCAAGGCCGACTTCACCCCCGACTGCACTGCTAACCCGGCGAAGCCTAATTCGGCTTCTTCATTGCCCAAGGCCGTCCGACAGGCACTTAACACCAGCAACTCGACTGGGGGATTGCTCCAGCCCAGTTCCCGGATTTGGTTGAGCCGCAGTTTGGTATCCCAGAGTTGGATATAGGAGTTCGACAACGCCCCGGCGTTAAATTCCCCATGGGTGGCCAAGTGGATGATTGGATAGGGTTGCTGTTGGCGCTGCCCCTTTAAGTTACTGAGGGTAAACCCTTCATTCAAGAGCGATTTTCCTGGCCAAAGTTGATTAATAATGGACAACTCCTCTGGGACGGCGGGCAGCGGTGCTTGCTCTTGAAAGGTAGATGCCCCCATCGCTAAAACCGGAAGATTTTTAACACTGACAAAGCGGGTATCGGTCAGAGAAAAGCTCGGCATCATCCCGACACTATACTTCTCGACTAGGAATTGCTGCCCATCATGCAGCGCTGCAAAGGGCAAGGAACGCAGCCCCGCATCGGTAATGAAGACTAAATTATTGATGCCTAGAGTCTGGAATTCCGATTCCATGGGAGCTACGAGCAATTGGTAGAGTTGTTGAGCAGGAACGCGATAGCTCTGCGAGTCGGGGTCGGTGACACCGGCTCGGAAAGCATCCGCTAGCTTGATAACCTTGGCACGAGTGGCACTCGGAACTCGCTTGAGGATCGGCTTGGCATCGCTCGTCACTATCACAAGTTCGAGGGGATCGTTGTCCTGTCTAACGCTGGCCTGCTGGCTTCCGGTTTGGGAAGCAAGAGCAGAATTCAGGGTTAGCTTGGTACCCTTAAACTGCCAGAGATCCTGGGGATAAGAGCCCCCCTGTAAGGCTTTAGCTTTCATCGCCACAGGAGTACTGGGGGCAGCCCCCTGGGTAAAGTTGAGATACAAGAGGGCCGGTTTCACCCCCGTGAGGGATTCAATCTGCCGCAGCGCCTGCTGAGCCTCTAGCAAGCTTTTAAAGGGAAAGTCTCTCGCATTCAACCCCCCGTGATTGGTATACGCATTGGTATACAAGGATTCTAGGGTAGTGATGTTAGCAGGGGAAACTTCTTCTACGATCAAGTTCACCGGAAGGTCAGGCAATAAGTCTGGATCTGAATCCCGCTCTTTCGGGGGAATTTGGCTCAACTCGGTAGGAGACTCGATCCCACTCGGAGGAGGCGTGGGTGTAGGCGTGGGTGTAGGCGTAGTCAATTCGTAGGCTCCGATGTCTCGAACCCCTACCGCCGCCTCACCTCGCTGGTCAGTCGAAGTAGCTCCCGCTCCACTGGCATCAATGGCTGGACTGCCCGGAAGCAAAGCATGGGTTTGGGTAGGGCCACCATTATTGCCTAAAGGAGCCAAAATGCTGTTAATCCCCACCGTGGGCACAATGTCCGTGGCTGCTGGCGTGGCACCCACAATACCACTATTGCCGTTCGTGCCGAATAGATTCACCCCATTGGATAGGAACGTGGCATCATTCCAGATTTCCATGCCATTGATTGAAGGTGCAATATTGCCAGCAACAATCGAGTTCGTTAGGGTGAGGGTGCCATAGTTGGAGATACCACCTCCACGCTCAGAGGCCGAATTCCCAGTCACCGTACTATTCGTCAGCGTGAGGCTTGTGTAGTTGGAGATACCACCACCATGATTAGAGGCCGAATTCCCGCTCACCGTACTATTCGTCAGCATGAGACTTATGAAGTTAGAAATACCACCACCATGGGTAGCGGCAAAATTCCCACTCACCGTACTATTCGAGAGAGTGACACTGTCATAGTTAGAAATGCCACCACCATGGTCAGAGGCCGAATTCCCACTCACCGTACTATTCGAGAGGGTGACACTGCCGTAGTTGGAGATGCCGCCGCCATGCTGAAAAGTAGAATTCCCGCTCACGGTGCTGTTCGAGAGGGTGAGGGTGCCGTAGTTGGAGATGCCGCCACCATTCCTAGAGGCTGAATTCCCAATTACCGTACTATCCGTCAGGGTGATGGTGCCACTGTAGCGATTGGCAATACCGCCACCCCGGTCAGAGGCCGTATTGCCACTGACGATGCTGCTGGTTAGGGTGAGGGTGCCACGGTTGTAGATGCCGCCCCCCCCC
>JAYKHH010000144.1:0-6302 GCA_035285265.1 Leptolyngbyaceae cyanobacterium
AACTTCTACTTCAATCACTCGTAACAAACTTGTAGGGCAGCAAGGGGTAAAGCATCAGGGGGTGCATGGGGCGTAAACAACCCCTGTCAGTGTTGGGTGGAACTGGTTCATTCCTCACTTTACCCTAGCAACCCCAAAGCCCGATGGATTTAACGTGAAGACTTTCCGAAGACGGATCTTCACCGAGGTGATTTGCATTCAGTTACAGCTCACCCGGCGATAGATCGGAGTAGAATACCCTTTTACTAAGGTACATAAGTCTCCTGGGATCCCACGTTAGGATCACCCTGGCACCTACTGCGTCAAGGCATTTCCATGCAAACTCCACCTCCGATCTCTTCACTCCCACTACCACCGGGCCAGACCGGACTGCCAGTATTAGGAGAAACCCTGGATTTCTTTCGGGATCCCAAATTTGCCCAGAAGCGGCATGAGCAATACGGAGATGTGTTTAGGACTCAGCTATTGGGAAAACCTACGGTTTTTCTACGGGGGCCGGAGGCAAACCGCTTTGTCCTCTCCCGTGAAAATGAATATTTTGTGGTTAGTTGGCCGCCGAGTACCAAAGCACTGCTAGGCCCCCTATCCCTTGCCCTCCAGACGGGAGCAGCGCACCAAGGTCGTCGCAAGTTACTGTCCCAGGCATTTCTCCCCAGATCCCTCTCTGGCTATATTCCAGCCATGCTAGAGATTACCCATACCTATCTAAAACGATGGGCAGACCTAGGGGAACTTACCTGGTATCCCGAATTGCGGAACTACACCCTAGATATTGCCTGTAAGCTGTTCGTCGGTCTAGATCAGGGTTCTCAAACTCAATTAGGGCATTTGTTTGAAACCTGGTGTCAGGGATTATTTTCTCTTCCCCTGTCCTTGCCTTGGACAACCTTCGGACGGGCACAACACAGTCGCAAACTGCTGCTAGAGGAATTGGAGCGCATTATCCGCGATCGCCAGCAACAGTCCGACCTGACAGAAGATGCCCTAGGACTGCTGATCCAAGCACGGGATGAGGAAGGACAAGGACTAAGCTTGGAGGAACTCAAGGATCAAGTCTTGCTGCTCTTGTTTGCGGGCCATGAAACCTTAACCTCTGCGATCACCTCCTTCTGTCTAGTGACCGCCCAAAACCCTGAAGTCACCGCAGCGCTCCGAGTCGAGCAGCAACAGATGGCCACGGCTGAGCCACTGACCCTAGAACAACTCCGCCAGATGACCTACTTGGATCAAGTTCTTCAGGAGGTTTTGCGTTTAATTCCCCCAGTCGGTGGTGGCTTCCGTAAAGTCTTGCAAACCTGCGAATTTGGGGGATATCAGATTCCCCAAGGGTGGAGGGCTCTCTACCAGATTGGGCCAACCCACCAAGATCCGGCCTGGTATCCCCAACCGGAGCGTTTTGACCCAACCCGATTTGCCTCTGAGCCTAGTAGCGATCGCCCCAAATACGCCTATGTGCCGTTTGGAGGTGGCATTCGAGAATGTATTGGCAAGGAATTTGCTCGACTGGAAATGAAACTCTTTGCCACTTCCCTCTTGCGAAACTACCAGTGGCAGTTACTGCCCGATCAAAATCTAGAGTTTCTAACAATACCCGTTCCCCGACCTAGGGATGGCCTGCGGGTGAAGTTCTGCCCTATCTCTGCATCCCAGATCTAACCTTATAAGTTACTTATTCCTGATAAGTTACTTCTTCCTGACCTTATTGGGGGGACTGGGTTGGTATAGGGTTGGAGAAAAGCCACTATATCTAATCCCAAACCAGCCACAGGAGAAACAACGGTAATATCTGAAGGGGGTTCGGTCAAAGAACGAGCGTTCTTGTGATAGATGAGAGTTTTGCTCCAATAACCGTCTTTCACAATAAGGGCAGCTCAGGCGATCGCGGGGGATACTCCGAGACCTTCTCATCTTCTTACAGAAAGAGGTCTCTAAAAATCCATCTGCTATAGTTGCCAATGAAAATAGCAGAGCCCAAATTGCTACAAAGGCAAAAACCGTTGCAATAATCTCTTTCATGAATTTGGTTCATCCATTGCAACGACTAAACCTGAAGTTTGAAATCTGTAGTGCATCCGTGTTTAACCCTCTTCTATTAGTCCCTCTGAGAAAAATTTGAAAGCCTTGCACGGATTCGACGTTCAGATCTTGCCAATGTCAGCACAGTACCAATGTCAGCACAGTAAAATCTAAAAATTTAGATGGGATCAGACATCCAGCTTTTACTTTTACTAGAGTAACAGAAGAAGGATAATTAATGAGAGCATCCCTAACGCTCTCTTTGCCAAAAACAGACTCATGCTTGGCCCTACACCGTTGCCAATTCCAAGGGGCGATGGCGAGGCACCTCGTAGGTCAAGAAATCATAGGCCATTTCTGTATTGGGAAAGATAGCCCGTGCTTCTTCTAACAGGTGTTTGGGTTCAATCTCGTTGCCAGGAGCATACCGGGGGCTGAAATGGGTCATAATCAGCAGCTTAACTTGAGCTGCTAAGGCCACTTGAGCTGCCATCGTAGTCGTGGAATGCAGGCGCTGGTAAGCCATGTCAGCATCTTGATGGGCAAAGGTGGCTTCGTGAATCAGCACATCTGCACCTTGGGCTAGCGTCACGGCCTCATCGCAATAAATCGTATCGGTACAGTACACAACCTTGCGACCTAGTTCAGGTTCGCCGCACAAATCAGCCCCATTAATCTTGCGGCCATCGGGCAGCGTCACCCATTGACCTTGTTTGAGTTGACCATACAGTGGCCCCGATGGAATTCCTAGTTTCTTGGCCTGATCTACCTTGAAGTGGCCAGGTCGATCTTTTTCAATCACCCGATAGCCAAAGGCAGTGACTCGATGCTTCAAAGGAGCGCACTCAACGGCAAACTCTGCGTCTTCGTACACCAGTCCGGGCTGCACTGTATGAACTTTGACAGGATAGGACAGATGGGTTTGAGAGTAGCGTTCACAGGCCCGTAGATAATCATTCAGCCCTGGAGGGCCATAAATATCAATGCGGTGGGGGTTGCCCGCCATGCCGCAGCTTGCTAAAAGCCCCATCAAGCCAAAGGTATGATCCCCATGCATGTGGGTAATAAAAATTCGAGCAATTTGGCTAGGTTTCAGGTCGCATCGCAAAAACTGATGCTGGGTTCCTTCTCCACAATCAAACAGCCAAACCTCTGCCCGTTGGGGCAAGCGCAGCGCCCAACTGGAAACATTTCGATTGCGTGTCGGCACCCCTGAGCTAGTGCCTAGAAAAGTAATCTGCAAAGCTTAGCAACCTAAATCCCAACTAATCAGTCTTCGTATTCAACTATTCGTATTCAACTATTCGTATTTAACTATGGTGACATAGGACAACCAGAAAGGTCTGGCAATTCCTTGGAATCCCTATGCTGTTCATACCTTCTTCGCAAGAGCTATCGACCCATTCTCGAATTTGCCCTATATTAAGCAAGGTTCCAAGTCTTGTCTGGCTTTCGATTATCGTTGTTTTTGCAAATCGTTGATTTTGCAATTAGATTCAGGGACACGATCGCCCTATCTCCTAAATTCAGTCTTGGTCACAGTTCTACACCCACGATTCCCTACCATTCACCTTCTAGGAGATACCCTTCTATGACATCTACTCCCATCTCTCGTTCTTGGCTTTACCAGTTTCGGCAATTGGTTTTTTCAGGAAGACACACATGGTGGGTTGTGCCATTGATCTGGATGGCGATCGCATTCCCTGCCAAAGCTGCTGTAGAAATGCGGGTTGCGATTGAAGAAAATGTTAGTCAAGTAAAAGTCGGCAGTTCCACCAAGGCGGTGGTCAGGGATGCAGCACAGAAAGTTTTAGGTGAGCTGGCCCCAATGAATGCCTTTGTGGCTAGATCTGGATCGGGTAGTATCACGCTCCATAATCAGTGGAGGGCCAAGCAACTCTGGGTAGAACCAACCCAAGGCGGATCGGTTTGGATTGGCGATCGCTGGTATCGGGGGCGGGTACTGCTAGTGCCCTCTCAACAGAAGCTCACAGCAGTTAATTACGTTGATTTAGAACAATATCTCTACAGTGTTCTAGGCAGCGAAATGAATGGCAACTGGCCCCAAGAAGCCCTGAAAGCTCAAGCAGTAGCAGCGCGTTCCTATGCCTTATATCAGCGTCAGAGAAGAACTAAAGGTGCCTTTGATCTAGGGGATACAGAAGGTTGGCAGGTTTATAAAGGGCTGCAAACGGAATCAACCGGGACTCAGATGGCAGTGAATGCCACCACCGGGCAAGTACTGACCTACGCGGGTCGGATCATTGATGCCGTGTTTCATTCCTCCTCTGGTGGGCATACTGAAAATGCTGAAAATGTTTGGGTACAAGCCCTTCCCTATCTCCGGGGGGTACCTGACTATGATCAGGGCACACCTGTTTTTCAATGGGAGCAGGTTTTTTCCGGGGAACAGCTCAAGAAACGGATTACAGGCATTGGCAATATCCTATCTCTGCAAGTAAAAGGTCAAACGCCTACGGGACGGGTTGCCTCGATGAAAATCATTGGCGATGCTGGAACGCGAGTGATGAAGGGAAATGAGGTTCGATCTGCTTTAGGCTTGAGAAGCACCCTGTTTACCATTAATCCCCAATTTGGATCGACGGGCAATAAACAAAGTCAGCAAAGCATTCCGATCGCTTTCCAAGTGACCGGTCGAGGCTTTGGTCACGGTCTAGGCATGAGCCAATGGGGAGCTTACAATCTTGCTCAACAGGGATATAACTATCAGCAAATTGTTTTGCATTATTACACGGGCACAACCCTAGCTAAGATTGAGGTGCAGTAGGGATAGAGCCCGAGATGAATCGTTGAAAGGTTGGCGAAATAGGTTGAGCGGCTCTGGTGGGGCTTTTGTGAGTTGCACCTCGCGTTAGCTCATGGTTGTGAACCATTGCTTTGGAGTGGCTATGGAAACTAGCTCTACATCCCCGTTGACAGTGAACTATGATTTGCGAGCTAGCATTGCAGATCTAGAAAGTGTTAATCCTTGGGTGGGGCTTTGGCGATTTGTTCTGCTTGGAACGCTATGCCTCAGTTTCGGGATACTAGCCTGGTTATCCCCGAATTTATTTTTATTTTTAAGCTATACAGCGATCGCAGGAGTGATTTATGCTTTTTGGCTGGTCTGCACCCATGATGCGGCTCATCATACCCTGACAGGATGGCAGTGGTTTGACGAAGGGATGTCACGCTTAATTTCCTACCCAATGTTATGGCCCTACGGCACCTATGTTCAACTGCATCGATTGCACCATGCCTGGAATGGCATCGACCTTCGCGATCCAGAGCGAGTGCAATGGACGATGAGTGAGTACCAGCAAGCCCAACCTTGGCAACAGTGGTATGTGCGGCATCAATGGATAATTGATATCTTTGGCTTAGGTGGATTCGGGCTCATTGCCAAAATGGTCTCGAATGGAATGCGCTTTAGACCTCTTCTACCCGCTCTTCAGAGATCGCTGCTAATCGATGGATTGGGCATATTCGTGATCCAAACCAGTTTTGCGATGATAGCGATTTTGCAGGGTCGATTCGGACACTACTTGCTGTTTTGGTTGGTGCTGGAGCGGGTGATTGGCATCATTGTGCAAGTTCGAGATCACCTGGAACATTATGGTCTATGGAATACCCAAAACGGACATCGGCTTACTCAGCTTTACGCTTGCCGCAACTTAAATACGTCTACTTGGGTTGCTTGGTTAATGGGTGGATTGAATGACCATGCCGTACATCATGCGTTTCCCAAGATTCCGTTTAACCATCTATCTATAGCCTTCCATCGTATTCAAGGCGTGTTAGAGCGACATCAATTACCAACTATGTCCCGTGGCAACGGATATATCCGAGAAGCGCTACACCTCAGTTCTCAGCCCCTGTTCATTAGCGGGACTGTCGAGTAGCTTCAGGCATGGCGCTAATTTTACGCTTTGAGCGAGATGGGCCATATTAGCTGTTCTGGGATTGGAGGAGCGCTCCCTAGAAGAGGAGGATGCATCATCTTAAAATGTGATTAAATTCCTTGCATGGCAAGGGTTTTGATTTACTGACCCCTTCTGACTTAGCGCCACACCTGAACCCCTTGTTGCTGATAATCACTGGTCACTAAAGTTTGTCCATCGGGACTAAAGGCAAACACTGGTGACCCCAAATCTACTGAAAAGTGGGTATTAAAGGGACGAATCTGACGGGACAATTGCCAATTCCACAGGATTACCTGGCTATCTATGTAAGTAGCAATCGTTTGCCCATCTGGACTAAAGGTCAGGTGACTGGTTAACGTCAGT
>JAYKHH010000145.1:0-4648 GCA_035285265.1 Leptolyngbyaceae cyanobacterium
GCAGTCCAAGGCTTGGAAAAAGGCTTTATCGCTGGGGACGGCCAAGAGCGTGGTATCCACCCCCATTCCTCCAGTCATGGTGTGAATCTTGGCAGTCAGGTCTGGATCACGGGCATTAAAGGCGGCATCGGCTCCGACACTGAGGGCTTTTTCGACACGGGAAGGGAGCAGATCGGTGGCGATCGCCTGGGCTCCAAAATATTTGACTAGCATAATAAACATCAGACCAATCGGCCCTGCCCCTGTTATCAGAACCGTTTGCCCTGGAGCAACCTGCGCTTTTTTAACGGCTTTGAGGCAGCAGTTGGTGGGTTCTACAAAACTAGCTTGTTCAAAACTCACCCCATCGGGAATTTTTATGAGTCCCCCCTGCTGCACAATATGTCCGGGGACTTTTACATACTCCGCAAACCCACCCCCACTAGGCGTAAACCCTGCGGTCGTAGTGATGTTTTTGTAGACTTCGCACATGGAAAAGTTGTCGTTCAGGCAGTAGCCACAGTGCATACAGGGAATATGGTGGAGGACTACCACGCGATCGCCCACGTGCCAATTTTTGACCATTGAACCAGTTGCAGCGATCGTTCCAGCCGTTTCATGGCCAAAAATCCGAGGAGGCTCATAGAGGGGGTAGCGAATTTTTTTAATATCAGATTGGCACAAGCCCACCACCTGCACCTGCACCAATACCTCATCCACGCCCAACTCCGGCATTGGAACTTCTTCGTAACTCAGTTGATTTACACCTCTAAAGACCTGAGCTTTCATGCCAACTTCCCTACAAAACTCTTCACCTTTCTGAGCGTACTCTTTCTTCCTCGGTCATGGTACATTCTGGGCTGCTGAAGTTCCCAATTTTTACTGATTAACCAAGCACATGGATCACTTAACCACGGATGTACTAGTTGTTGGGGGCGGAACTGGAGGTGTGGTTGCCGCCCTACAAGCTGCCCGCCGAGGGGCAAAAACCATTCTGGTGAGTGAGTTTCCCTGGCTAGGAGGAATGCTGACCAGTGCAGGCGTGTGTGCCCCCGATGGCAATGAATTAGCTGCCTTTCAAACGGGGGTATGGGGTGCCTTTCTACGGGAACTGCGTCAGCGACAACCAGAGGGCTTAAACCATGCCTGGGTGAGCTTCTTTACCTACAATCCTCAAGTAGGTGCCCAGATCTTTGCCGACTGGGTCAGCCAGTTGCCGAACCTGCAGTGGATCGTGGGGCAAGTGCCCTTAGCTGTGCTTCGTCAGGGCGATCGCATAACTGGGGTACAATTCCCCAACTTCACCATTGAAGCCAAGATTACTTTGGATGGAACGGAGTTGGGAGATTTGTTGGCGATCGCTGAAATCCCCCATCGCTGGGGCTGGGAACTGCAATCAGAATGGCAAGAACCCAGCGCCCCAGCCACTGAAATTCCTTTAATGCAACGGTACTCTGTGCAATCTCCCACCTGGGTAGTGATTTTACAAGACTTTGGCGAGGGAACTGTAGCCCCTGCCATTCCTGAACCGCCCCATTACAACCCCGATCACTTCAGGGGATCTTGGGATCATTACGGTGTTGAAGAATTTCTCAATTATGGGCGACTTCCGGGCGATCGCTTTATGATCAATTGGCCCCAATATGGCAATGATTATGGAGAGGGCGTTGAGCGTCTGATTCAATCTCCAAAGGCAAAAGCTGAGTTCCTTCAAGAGAGTTTGTGGCATACCCAAGGATTTGCCCATTTTATTCAAACTAATTTGGGTCAACGCTACGGATTAGCCCCTCAGATTTTCCCCCATACCATCGGGGATGGTGCCTATGCCCTGCATCCCTACTATCGAGAGAGTCGTCGCTTGCAGGGTTTGGTGACGGTACAAGAGCAAGATATTTTGCCGATGCCAGGTTCACAGGTGGCACCATTGCCCGTGGATGAGACAGGACAGATGAGTGCGATCGCCTACGGTAACTATGCCAATGATCATCACTACCCCGGCACCGAAATTCCCCTCCAGCCTAAGTCTATCCGGTGGGGTGGACGCTGGACGGGCACACCCTTTACGATTCCCTACGGGTCTTTAGTCCCTGCCACCACCGATGGATTTTTGGTCTGCGAAAAAAATATTTCCGTGTCCCATATTGCTAATGGAGCCACACGCCTACAACCTGCTGTGATGGGAATTGGGCAGGCTGCAGGGATGGCAGCCGCGCTGTGTATTGAACACAATTGTCAGCCCCGTAACCTAAATGTTCGGTTACTCCAATCAGCTCTCCTCACCGATCCCACCGCACCAGCCGCCGTCATTCCGTTGTTTAATCTACCTCCAGAACACCCGGATTGGTTAAAGTGGCAACACTTCTATTGCGATCGCCCACAGGATTACCCCGTTAGCGGCAACTGCCCGCTTCCTCAAGAACCTCTTAGGACTCTAACCCCTTCTGGAAGCCAGGAATTTTTGGGGGTCTTTCAGCGTGTGTCCACCCAGGACTATAAAATAGCTTTAGCCCACCCGACTCTACTATCTAGCACAACCCTTTCCCTAGTAACTTTACGGGCAGAGGTTGATCGACAGTTACAAACCTACCCCACAGACACGTCCATCAGGCTCTATGGTCAACTGAATCCATCGGGAGGTTGGCTGTTAGTAGATTCGGTGGGTTTTACACCCTCATAACCTGACGCGATCTGCAACTTTCAGTTCTCAGTCTCCTTAGCTATCATTATTCGGCATTCCGTAGGGACAATCCCCCGTGGTTGCCCTTCTGAGCTTTGGATTGGAAACCCCAAACTCAATCGAGGTTGTGTCCAGTGAGTTCTACAAAAATATCTTCCAAATTGGAGGAGCGGATCATCATGCCCGTTTTGTTGGGTTGTTGATCGAGATACTGGCTTGCCTGCTCCAAATCTGGGAAGAAGAGGTATTGCCAGCGATCTTCCTCTTGCTTCATGACAAGACCTTTGCCATATTTCTGGCGCAACTCTGCCAGAGTTCCGAGTTCAATGAGCTTACCAGCATCCATAATGCCAATGCGATTGGGAACCGCTGACTCATTAAAAGTAGAATCACACAAATACTCGACCTCATCCATGTAGTGGGTAGTCAACAGCATAGTCATGCCTTGCCTGTTTAAGTCGCGGATAATTTCCCAAAGTCGTCTGCGGGTTTGGGGATCTAACCCAACTGTGGGCTCATCTAAAAATAGAATGTCTGGCTGATGGAGTAACGCCCTGGCAATTTGGAGTCGGCGTTTCATACCGCCGGAGAGGGTTTTGACTAAATCGTACTGGCGATCGATTAATTCCACATACTCTAACCACCGCTCAATCTGCTGTTGGCGTTGGGGATTGGGGATATGGTGTAACCGTCCGTGGAACTCCATATTTTCCCAAATGGACAGATCTCCATCCACACTGATCTGCTGCAACACCACACCAATCCGTTGCTTCACTTGCAAGGGTTGACGCACCACATCATAGCCTGCCACCTGCAACTGGCCTTGGGTGGGGCGAGTTAAGGTCGTCAACATGCGGATCGTGGTGGATTTGCCAGCCCCGTTGGGGCCTAAGAGTCCAAACATCTCCCCAGTGGCAATGGTTAGAGAAAGATTATTGACTACAGGCGTGTTGTTGTAGGCTTTGTAGACATTTTGGAGAGAAATCGCCACGTCCATAAATTCGTAATGCCGTCCTAATTCCTAGGGATTTTGAGTGATCCTGCAATTCCAACACTACAGCAACCCGCTCCCCCTTGCAGGGTCAAGAGAGGGGTTGTGCTGAATATCGGGCAGTAGATGAGATCCCCCCCGCTAATAGACTGCGGCAGCAATCAACTGATCGTGGGTAGGGGCATGGCAGTGCCATGTCCTCAGGAAAAATCGTGGGTCGAGTCACGCCCAGGACGACTAGTGACTTGGTTCATTTTTAGCCTCTACCGCTTGAGGGATGTCTGAGCCTAATTCCTACTCCTAAGCTGACGAGGATTAAAGATTTCTAGCTTTGGTAGGAACTTAATTAATATGAAGAACGGCTTAAAGTTAATCGTTAGTTTAGCGAGTACGGTCACCCTTGGTTGGGTCATTAGTCTGCCAGCGATCGCCCAAGTGATCCCGGTTCCCCCTGCCACTCAGAGTCCTGACACTCAACCGCAAGTAATTCCCGATCCTTCCCTAAATCAGACTCCCGATTCTCAGGTTCCCAATCCTCAAACTCCTGGCACTCAGCCTCAAGTAATTCCCGATCCTTCCTTGAATCAGACTCCCGACTCTCAGGTTCAACCCCTACCCAGTGCTTCAAGTTCTGCAGGAACAGAGTCGATGAGTATCAGCAAATTGACCCAAGAAATTGGCGAATTTGAGATGTTCTCGGCTCTAATTCCGGTGGCTGATCTAGAAGGAGCCAAGCTCAGCGAAACTTTAACACAAGAAGGAAGCTACACAGTTTTTGTCCCTACGGACAAAGCCTTTGCAGCCCTGCCTCGCGAGGTGCTTAGCACGTTGGTTAAGCCTGAAAATCGTCAGTTATTGGTGCAAATTTTGAGTTACCATATCGTGCCCAGTAAAATCACCAGTGAAGAGATCAAAACGGGAGAAGTGACTTCCCTAGAGGGTCAACCGATCGCTATCCAAACAGATGGAGCGGTAGGAAGCGTGATGGTTAACGAAGCCCA
>JAYKHH010000146.1:0-4166 GCA_035285265.1 Leptolyngbyaceae cyanobacterium
ACCATATCGTGCCCAGTAAAATCACCAGTGAAGAGATCAAAACGGGAGAAGTGACTTCCCTAGAGGGTCAACCGATCGCTATCCAAACAGATGGAGCGGTAGGAAGCGTGATGGTTAACGAAGCCCAAGTGATTCAGCCAGACATTCAAGCCAGTAATGGCGTGATTCATGCGATCGATAAGGTGCTGTTGCCTCCCGATGTAATGGCCAGGATCAGCGCACTCCCTGAAGTTACTCCTGGAACCGCTCCTGCAGTCACGCCTGGGACTACTCCTTAACTCTTTCTAGTCATTCCTTCCGGAAGGGCATGGCACTGCCATGCCCCTACCCACAGTTGGGTGAATGATACCTAGATCTACTCGTGACAGAAAGGCCAGGGATACAGATAATTGCTGTTGTCCTTCAGAACCTATTTGAGAAGTCCTGATCTTCATTCCGATAGCCCCCCTAGCCCCCTAAATCCCCCAATTCTGGGGGGATCGGATTCCAAGTCCCCCAGAATTGGGGGGCTAGGGGGGTAGATGCAGGGGGTTAGCAACTTTTCAAACAGCTTCCCAGTGTGGAGACTACAGCATGACTGCTTTGTTCAACTTTTCTCGATGATGGGGGGCAAGCAAGCTGGTGATATCTGGGCCAGTGGGGATGATCCCACCTGGATTCAGGGGAAAGAGGTTGCCGTAGTAGTCTTGCTTCACCGCTTCCAGATTACAGGTATCTGCAACTCCAGGAAGTTGGTAAAGGTCACGCAGGTACGGCCCTAAGTTCGGATAGTCTTGAATTCTGTGGCGATCGCACTTAAACAATCCGTAGTACACGACATCAAACCGAAACAAGGTCGTAAACAGACGTACATCTGCCAGGGTGAGTTGATCCCCACAGAGATATCGCTTCGTCTCTAGGGCTGCATCAATCTCATCCAGGGCCGCGAATAGCTGATTAACAGCTTTGTCGTAGGCGGCTTGCGTTTGGGCAAAGCCGCAACGATACACGCCATTATTTACTGAGTCGTAGATTCGCTCGTTCCAGGAGTCAATCGTCTCTCTCAATACTTCTGGGTAGAGATCAAGGGTAGGGTGCTGGGCGAACTCGTTAAACTCCGAGTTCAGCATCACAATAATCTCGGCACTCTCGTTATTGACGATCGCCTTCTTTTCAATATCCCAAAGTACTGGCACCGTACACCGCCCCCCATAGCCCGGTTCTGCTAGCTCATACAATTCTGCTAGGGTATGGCAACCCTCCTCATCTTTTGGGTTAAATACCCATCCACCTTCTAGGGGCGAAGGGGAGACAATCGAGAGGGCGATCGCATCCTCTAAGCCCTTCAGCGTTCGCACTACCAGGGTGCGATGTGCCCACGGGCAGCCTAACCCCACGTAAAGCCGATAACGCCCTGCTGCGGCTGGAAATGGACGATCTGCTGCTGTGCTAATGAAATTTCTAAACTGGCTAGAGGGTCGAATGTAGTCACCCGCTTCATTACGGGGTGCCAGTTTCGACATCATTTGGTGCCAGAGGGTGGTCCAAACAAACTTTCCCAACTGAATGATCAGTTTTGGCGGCAGTGACTTGCCCTTCTTCTTAGCGCCCATGCTCTGCGGGTTCTTGAAACTATCATTGGCTGCGGTGGACTGTGACATGGCGCTCAATCGTACTACTATTCCGTCAAAAGAATTTTGAGAGGTTAAAAACCCTCAAGATTCAACCCCAATCAATCCTCTAAATTTTAGAATCCCTCAACATCAAGCAGTCCGACCGTACTGATCAAATCGCACTGATCAATAGAGCCTATGGGGATTGGCAGTTTGCTTCTATCTCTTACGTTAACAGTCAATTTCAACTCGCTCAGATCCCTCGGATCTAAATTTAAGGATAGATCTAGCTCCTTAGTCCAATATTACAAAACTGTCAATATACACCCTTAGAGCAACGAAACTTAATACAGAATTAAATAATTTTGAAAACAAAGATGGAATCAGGCTGTAAAAATTTTGCCTAGCTTGTTTCCATCCGCGTGAAGACAGGACTAGCACAGTGGAGGGCTTGGAAGGGTTTTAGCCTTTAGCACCTCCTCAGCACCTCGGCTTATGGATCACAGGTGTGTAAGTCCAATCTGAAGTGCCTTGAAAATAGTACGGAGGATGGCATGGATAACCATCAATCACCAGAACACTCTGCTTTGGTCAGTAACCTGAGAATCGGTATTTGGCTGCTCGGCATACCAGCCTGGATATTCGGAGCGATCGAGCGGAGTGCAGCAATTTTTTCTCATCCTGGTATTTCTGCCTTGGATTTGGCTCAAGTTCTGACCGCCGCCTTTTTTTTAGGTTGTTGGCTACTTTTGAAGCCAACCCCTAGGATTTTCTCTCTGTTAAAAAGCTAAGGTTGGGATCGTTTCGGAGTGATGCCTTTGTGGGTTAAAACCTTGCAGAGAATTCCGAACAGACTTCCACCTACACGATTACAGGCTAGAAATAATAGCTCAATTGTGTAGCCATATTTACTGAGTGATCAAAGCAAAGCAGCTATAAATGACCTACCCAAAGGGCAAAAACGCCACTAGGAGAGGACTATAGCGGATAAAAATCTTGGAACTTACTCCATTTTTGCTTGCTTGAAATTTACAGTTCTTAAAAAATGGTTAAAGTTCTTAACCATTTTAGTAGAGCGCTAGCAGACCTCACCGTCAATGAACCAACCTCTTTTAAGGCTATGGCAATACTCTTCCCTGCTCAAAACAAAAGAGTAGCCAAATCTACGCCTACAAAAACTAGATTCATTGACAATGCAGTGCTTACGCTTGCGCTTGGTATCAGAAGGTTTTTGGAGAGTTATTTTCTCCAAAAACCTTCCTAGGAAGACCACGTTAAATTTAAGGAGAGACCTATGTTTGGTCAAATGTGTTGGATGTCATCTCTGGGAGCTAATCAAGAGAAAATTTTGCATCTTAGAGAAAACCCTGACAGACCCTGGCTTCCCTATACGGCTTTTCCTCAATATAGAGTCCCAGACCATCGAATCCCTGGAGGCTCCAAAGGGTGGAGTACTTACCAGAAGTTAAGGTTAGTAGGTTGGACGTTGATCCCAACTGCCCAAGCACAACCCACTTCTATCCTGCCCATGCCTGAGTCTGCCTAACAAACTGTTAGGGGTATCTTTCACGGGGGCATCCATCAGGGGGTGCCTCTACAACAGCCAAAGATTAGACTTCTCTAGCCAAAATAGATTGCGAGTTTCATCGTCAGAGTGCGATCGCCCCAGTCAGCAACTCTATGGGCGTTATTCTACTGTTTTTATAAGAATTGTAGGAAAGAGGCGATCGCCCTCTCCTCATCTAGATCTGCTAGATCTGCTGCGCTTAGAGCAGGCCAGTTGATAGCATTCCAGTCAATCACACTGCGATCGCCCACTGACGCAGAATCTACAGGCTACCGATGGGGTAAGGAGGTTGGGACAGTTACTAAAGGCGATCGCGGGTTCACTCTGTCTTTAAGCACTGCTTTGCTCAGAGTTCTCCTTTTGCACAAGGAAATCAAGATACTCTTGTAGTTGTAACAATCTGGCCTCAGAGAGCTGGCGAAGTTTAGACAGGATTGTTGCTTCTTGCTGCCATTGGCTCACTGGGATAATTTGTGAAGCTGACACCTCGATAGTGACATGAGGAACCTCTAAACCTTCCAGGCTATATCCATCTTCCTCCCCTTCTGCCATGGGGTAATGCTCCACGATCGTGGCAATCTCTCCTCGTTTGAGATGGTATTGGGGTAAGTCCTCTGTGAGGGCAACTTGAGAAAACAAGGAATAGGGTGATTTCATGGATTCACTCCTTTGTCTGGTACTAAGGTCACAAATCTTGCGATACCGTCTTTAACCATCCAAATCGTCAAAACGTTGAGGACAACTTCATTGGTTCCTTGGAGGCTGGCTCGAATCGCATACTTTTCACCATAGCGGTTTGTTTCAATCCGCTCAGCAGCTTGAGTTAAGACTTGGCTCCGCAAATCCTGTTCCAGGTTTTTCCAGGTGTCCAACCTATAGCCCGCTTGAGCTAGAAATTTAGACTTGTCATCTTTCGATAAAGGAATCAGTAAGTATTGAGTCAGTTTTTCACGGGCGATAATTGCGTCTTGCGGTAAAAAGACCATTAACCTAATAACGCAAATAAT
>JAYKHH010000147.1:0-2576 GCA_035285265.1 Leptolyngbyaceae cyanobacterium
CCACCCACGGCCAGACAATATTGGACCCATTGGTTTAGAGCGAGGGGGGAAGAACCCTACTTTACCGATGCTCAGCATGGCAAGGGCATCGAGGCGATCGCAGACGCAGCGCAGGCTGCAGGGGTACAAATGAATCAACGGCGGCGCGATCGCGGGATGCTTCCCCGTCCCGTCCGAGCAGTGGTGATTGGCTTTCCCAATGTGGGCAAATCGGCTTTGATTAATCGGTTGTTAAATAAACGGGTGGTAGACAGTGCCCGACGGGCTGGAGTCACTCGACAATTACGCTGGGTACGAATTTCCGATGAAATTGAATTGCTAGATGCTCCCGGAGTTTTGCCCGCTCGACTGAAGGATCAAGCTGCTGCCGTTAAATTAGCCATCTGTGATGACATTGGTGAAGCGTCCTACGATAACCAACGGGTTACGGCTGAACTGATTGAATTGCTCAAAAATCTACAGGTGGAGCAGGTTTTACAGACTCGCTATAAATTGGATCCGACCCCTTACACGGGGGAGGATTACGTGCAGGCTTTGGCGGATTTTAAGTATCAGGGAGATGCGGAGCGAGCCGCTCGCCAACTCCTCAATGATTTTCGGAAGGGTATTTTGGGTGCGATCGCCCTAGAGTTACCACCCAGCTAGAACATCGGTATTGCTAAGATCAATAATAGATTTTCTCTTAGGCAACTATGGTTCAATATACCCTCGCCCAGTGTCCTGAAATTGTGCTAACGATTCCAGGCAAAGACTCTGCCAAAGCCCGTGATAAGGCGATGGATCAACTCCTTGAACTCATGGATGCAGGTAAACTTCCCACGGATCTTTCCGAGGGTTTAGCGCCTCAACAATTGATTGAAGTCAAGGAGCCGGGACCCGTGACCGCCAGTGATGAAGATGGGTTGACCCATGCCGTTCAGGTTCTCAGTAACCTTGCCACCTTGAAGCTCAAGGTGCAGGAGTCGAAGGCGGAAGCTCTGAAAGTGCGTGCTCAAGTAGACATCTTGTTCAGTGATCAGTCTGTGAGCGAAGAAGAAATTGCCAGCATTAAAGAAGGCTTTAAGGTGTTGAAGAGCTTTGCCCAAGTGAATTTGCGCTATCAAGAGGCCAGATCTCAAGCTGAGCAAGCTCGTGCCGTGATTGATCAGGCTCTTAAATCCCCTGAATAGGAAATGAGTCTGAACTATCTAAGCTGGGGTAGTACTGCATCTACTGGTTTCTGAGGGAATTGATCTCGTCTGCCAACCCCGATTCTTGCACACAGATTGAGTAGACCTGCACTGGTTTGAGCCCTGGCACTAAAACTCTGATTTGTGAAAGTGACATACCTGGAGGGTTACAGAAGTTCTCAACCACCTGGGTGTATTGCTTTGGAGTTCCCAATAAGTTATTTAAGTTGTTGGGATCTTGCAGGATGGGAGTTAACCGCTGCATCACTCTATCTACCAAGAAATTAACGGAAGCCGTTGAACCCCTGGGTACGACGTTCAAGGTAGCCAGACCCTTTTTTAAGGTGCCACGGATGAGGGTTGCCCCTTCACTCGAACTTAAAACTGCCGCGATCAGGGTGGGATTCACAGTAGGGTCTGATTTCAGTGCCGTTCGGAAGCCAATCAAACCACCGGCTGCCAGAACATCCGAGAGGGTATTGACATAACTACTGAAGGTGACGGGGGAATTGCGGGACTTGTCTCCACAAATAACCGAGCCATCGCGATCGGCACCCGCTGCCAAGTTAACCTTGCCTTGGTTAAAGCAAGCATTGAGGGTTTGCTGGATATCGGATGAAAACATCTGCATTAAACGCTGAGTTGCAGCAGAAGGAGGTGTCTCAGTTTTAAGGGATCGAGCAGGACGAGCAGGCTTGGCGAAAGCTGGTGGAGCCTCTAAAATTATGCCTAGAGACAGGGCGATGGCTAAAAAGGAGAGCATCGATCCTATCCTCTGGATCTGATTGATCTGTGTTGAGCATCCCATACGCAAAAGTCACCCTATTCCAATAGTTCCGTCATTTTATAGCAAGCCTATGGGGGATGTAAGGGAGTCTAACAGGCTTACGGGAGGCACAGTACTTGCCTCATTTTTCGCAAATTAGTGGGCAAGTCCATGTTCATCGCTTGTTGAATAAAAACGCTAGGAACCGGAATGGCGGGAGTTGCCTGAACGGTATAGGTGAGGATAGTGCCACTGCCGCAATCTTGTAAGTGCAAATCTGCAGAGAAATCTAAGAAGCTTCCTTTCTCTAGGCGAAATTGTACGTGCTGGTGTACAACCTCGAAGACATTCAAATAAATCTCTACCTGAGCGCTAAAAAATAGAAAAGCCTTGCTAGCAACTTGGTAAAGGCGCTTAGAAGGCTGGGAATTTAAGACCTCACTGCGAATCAAGTCAGGGAAATAATGGACCCAACGAGGGTAATCGGTGATTTTTTGCCAAGCGATCGCTCTTGCTAGGGGGAGGTACATAGACGCAGTGACGGCCCCTCCCCAAGTTGAATAGGGCTGGGTCTTAATTAAGATGTCCCCTTGCAGGAGTGCTTGTGAGCGGGACTGATTCAACTCTGGATGTAATAACAC
>JAYKHH010000148.1:0-5190 GCA_035285265.1 Leptolyngbyaceae cyanobacterium
CAATGCATTGATACCCCAGAGGTTGCCGATCGCAGATGTGGATCTCACTCAGTTAAATGAGGCGATCACGGCCTATAACGCAGTCGTGGATCGCAGCAGTTCAATGGCAGTCAGGGCACTGGCTCAAAATCCAGAATTTCTGGTAATTGGCGAGACTCTCCGAACCTTAAGAAATGCGATGAAGTAGGGATGAAGGCAGGGTCTGTAGAGATGTTTCTACAGACCTCTTGCCTAAAAACTCAAGATACCTTCATCTCCATTGATGTGAGCTACTATCCCCACTGGTAGGGTGGTCACTGCCTAGCAGTGGGGGCATCAATGCAGCAAGAGATGTAGTAAGGTTTTGGCAATGACCTGAGAGTAAGCCCTGCAACGCATCGCAGAACTGGAGAGCGAGAATGCTAGCTTATGCGCTCGATTATCAGGATCGAAGGACAACTCGGCTTAAATCGGCTGAAATTATGTAGAGACAATCTTGAGTCAGCAAGGTGAGCAGTCAGTTGGAGCGATCGCACCATTTGGGTATCCTTTAATCAATAGGGAATTAGCGGGAAGCCCATTGAATGACCTTTAGCTCGAACTGGAATCTAGACATTTATAGCTATCTGGATTTAGAAGTTAGTGCTGAAGAACAGATTTATTGCTTTGGACTGCTCTCCTCTACCCATGCCCTCAAAGTTTCTCCCAACCAGGCCAGTGTTGTTCATGAACACCTGATCAAGCTTCAGGCAACGGGAGGCATTCTGTGTGGTCACAATATTCGTCGCTTTGATCAACGCTATCTCCTCCAGCAATGGGCAGAGCTACAGTACCTTGCCATCATTGACACCTTGGAGTTATCGGTTCTGGCCTTTCCCTTAGCCTCCTCCCATCGGCTCCAAAAAGATTATAAACTCAGCGATTTCGCTACGAATGATCCGCTCGAAGATGCCTGTGCAACTCGTAGCTTGTTGGAGCAGATTCTTCAAGCCCTGATCCAACAACCAACTTCGCTTCGCCAACTGTACGTCTGGTTACTCACCTGTGGCAATGAGATGGGCGATCGCGCCTATCAACTTTTTTTTGATGATCTAGGTTGGTCAGTCCGGTTGCCTCCCCATTGGCTCGATCTTCCTGTCAATGCCATTGCGGGTATGAGTCAGTCCTACTTGGAGCAACTTTGGACACCTGCTGCGTCAGCGACTAGCAGCCTGAGCTTCGATCTCCGATTATCCCTCGCAGCTCTGTTTGCCTGGAACCATGAACGCTCTGCTACCGACAATCCAGTAGCACCTTCGATCTGGCTCAATCATCTTCCTGATTTTCCAACCACCCTCGATACCCTCCTCCCCATTACCCCGACTGGATTTACCTATCAGCCTTACTTGAAGGAATTTGGGATTGAGAATTTCCGCACTCCTCAAGAGGAAGCGATTCAAGCAATCCTGGCTGGACACAATCCGCTGATTGTGATGCCTACCGGGGGTGGAAAATCCCTGTGCTATCAACTCCCTGCCCTGATGTATTACCGACGGCAATGGGGGTTAACGGTTTGTATTTCTCCCCTGCAAGCGCTGATGGCCGATCAAGTTGCGGATCTGGAAGCCATCGGACTAGAGTTTGCCACCTTTATTAACAGTAATCTCTCGGCTCCTGAACGCTCCCAACGGCTGGAAGCATTGCGAAATGGGCAGAAAGGGTTACTTTACATCAGTCCTGAACAATTGCGTTCCGTTAGCATTAGAACCCTTTTGCAAGAACGTCCCCCGATGCTCTGGGTGATTGATGAAGCTCACTGTATTAGCCAATGGGGGCACGACTTTCGCCCAGACTATCGGTACATTCCTAAATTTATTCAAGAACTGTATAGAGAGCAAGGGCGATCGCTCCCGAAATGTACCCTGCTAACTGCAACGGTCACCAATCAAGTTCGCCAAGATATTTGCCAATTATTTCAAACCTACGGCCTCACGCTGCAACCGATGGTTCCGGGAGACATGGGCCGGAAAAATTTGGATTACCAAGTCATTCCTGCCCCCCAGGATAAAAGCCAACCTATTTTTGAGGCCGTTAAAACTGCCTTAGCCCAAGGAGGGTGTGCCCTAGTCTATACAACCACTCGCAAGGATGCTGAGTATTTAGCAACCCTCTTACAACAACAAGACATCAAGGCAGAATTTTATCATGGGAAAATTACTGGGGAACAGAAAGAACAAATCCTCCAAGCCTTTAAGCGCGGTGATTTAAATGTGGTTACTGCCACCTGTGCCTTTGGGATGGGAATTAACCGCCCAGATGTGCGCGTGGTGATTCACCATACCCTCAGTAGTAGCCTGGAAGCCTACATCCAGGAATCCGGGCGGGCTGGGCGAGATGGTGAACCTGCCACCTGTCTCCTATTGTTCGACGACAAAGATGCCGAGGTAATCTTTTTCTTAAAGAGTCTGAATCAATTGACGGTGACGGATCTCCGCAATATTTTTACGGCGGTTCGTAATATTCGTAAACTGCTGCAACCGCGATCGCAACCTGTCACCGAGGATTGGTTTTGGGTAACTGCCGAAGAGATTTATCAGAGTAGTGACCTTGACGAAGCCTTTGGAAGCGAACCGGAGCAGCGAGCTACCAAAATTCAGGTTGCCCTTTACCATTTAGAACATTTTGGCCTGATGGAACGGGCAGAAAACCTTTCCACAACGCTGCAATATCACTTGAGCCAATCCAGACCTCAACAATCCTGGCAAAGGTTTTTAGATTACAGCCACGGGCGAGGCTTATCCGACGGTCAGATCGAACAGTTTCAAAAGCTGATCTATGGGATGCATCTAATCCAGATGCACCATCAAACCGAAGGGGAGCGAGTTTCCCTGGAGCGCCTGAGCGATGAATCTGGCATTCCGATTACCGAATTGCCCGAACGCATTCGCGAACTGCGACGGGCTGGAGTCTGTTCTTCTCAAATTCCCTTAACCTTTGTGATTACGAAAGCAGTTTCAGGGGATGCCCGGATCGCCTATCAGCGCCGTTGCGAACTGGAGCAGCACTTACGCGAAGCCTTAGTTCCTTTACTAGGAGAACGTCAGACTTTGCAGGTCAATCTGCGTGGACTGGCAACTCGACTTGACCCCGGAGGTAAACAAAAACTAAGTGCGACCACCCTGTTAGATATCGTCGAAAGTTGGCGATCGCTCCGTTGGCTGAAACTCAAACAGATCAATTCAGGGATTGTCCGACTCGAAGCCTGGGATCGGGAAGCCGATGAGTCTCCCTTTAGCAAGGTCATTGAACGATTAGAGGATTACCAAGATTTTTGCCTGCGGCTGATTGATCGGATTTATGCCGAAATCGACCAAAAATCTGATAAAACCTCAGGCGCACGCCTGATCGTGGAGTGTGAGTTTGAAACACTCTTAGAAAGCCTTTGCGCTCCCAGAAACCCAACCGAATTCGATTCCCAGCAGTTAAAAACAGCCCTGCTCTGGTTACACCAACGAAAAATTTTTCGCCTAGCGGAAGGTCTCATTTTGTTTAGCCAAGCCCTGAAAGTTCGAGTTCATCGGGGTGCGAATATCACCACGATTAACCGCAAATACCCAGAGGTGCAAAATCATTATGCCGAACAAGCCCGTCGTACCCATTTAATGCTGGAGTATGGACGCTTAGGAGACAACGCAACAGCACGCCAACAACTGGTGGCCGATTATTTCCAACTTTCCACAGATAAATTTGCAGAAAAGTATCCAGATCTCCACACCGAAGCCTGTCAGCGTCCCTTAACTCAGGCAGATTATGAGCAGATCATGGGTTCCCTGAATCCAGCCCAAACCGCGATTGTGGAAGCAGATGATCCGGCGATCGCCGTCATTGCAGGCCCCGGCTCCGGCAAAACCCGTACCATTGTCCATCGCATTGCCTATCTAATCAAAGTCAAACGAGTCAATCCCAATCGAATTCTAGTCTTGGCCTACAATCGCAATGCCGTTCGGGAACTGCGGTTGCGCCTCCAAGGATTAGTCGGAAATTTGGCATCCCAGCTTAGAGTCTATACCTTTCATGGACTAGCGCTTTCCTTGTTGGGGCGCACGATTGAAGAGCCCACCGTCAAATCTGGAAAACAGCAGCAGGCAACCCCAAAATTTGACCAACTGCTTCAAGCAGCCTGTGATCTTTTACAGCAAGGTCAAGAAGGGGATCTGGCAGATGAGGATAGCCAGATGCGTCGGGTCAGGCTCCTCGGTCATACGGAATACATCTTTGTAGATGAATATCAAGATGTCGCGGAACAAGAATATCGCTTAATTCAGTTAATTGCAGGATTTGGGGAATCTGAAGATCAAGCCCGATCTGTTCAAATCAATCTCTGTGTGATTGGCGATGACGATCAAAATATCTATGAATTTAGAAAAACCAGTCCCAAATATATCTTGCAGTTCCAAGCCGAGTATCAGGCTAAACGATTTCTCCTCACTGAAAACTATCGGTCTACGGAATCCATTATTCAAGCTGCCAATCACCTGATTCAAAATAATCCGAACCGTTGTAAACGTGAACTCCAAGAACAAGTTCGCATTGATACAGCCCGGATCGGTCACTCCGGTTCCTCAGTCCAATCCCTTCGCTTCTCTAACGCTAAAGAACAAGCGATTTGGATTACAACCCAAGTCCAGCAATGGATTGCAGAGGGAACTCGTCCGTGTGCGATCGCCATCCTGTCCAAAGCATGGGATGACCTCAAGGAAATTAGAGCGTTGCTGGATCGGTGGGCCAATATTCCAACCCATACCTTGAAAGGAGGAGAGATAAAGCTCGTTCGCAATCAGGTGACTCAGCAACTTCTCAATGCTCTCAAGCGTGATCCGAGCTTAATCGTTCCAGTCGAGGAATCGGTTCAAGAACGCTTTGAAAAGTTTTTTGCAAAAACGAATTATAGTCTCACAACACCTACCGTTAAAACCCTTTTAAAAATTGCCACGGATTTGGATGCAGAGCGAGGCTATGGTTCGGGAGATTTGGCAACGGAAATTAGCGTGAATGAAATCATCACGGCGATCTATGAATTTAACGAGAGTCCTGATACTTCCACGGATGAAGACTCAGTTTTAGTCACCAGTTGTCATGGAGCTAAAGGACTTGAGTTTTGTAAGGTGATTTTGTTGGCAGACAAGTTTGCTGGCAAAACTGACTCGATAGAGCAGGAACGACGGCTTTTCT
>JAYKHH010000149.1:0-3520 GCA_035285265.1 Leptolyngbyaceae cyanobacterium
TGAAATCGGCGATCGCTGAGGTGGAAAAATGCGCCTGGGTTTGCCGCTATTACGCCGATCACGGGGCAGAATTTCTCGCCGATGTGCCTGTCTCCAGCGATGCCAGTTCTAGCTTCATTCGCTATCAACCCATGGGGCCAGTCCTCGCCGTCATGCCGTGGAATTTCCCTTTCTGGCAGGTGTTCCGGTTTGCAGCTCCGGCCCTCATGGCGGGCAATGTGGGCTTACTCAAACATGCCTCGAATGTGCCCCAGTCTGCCCTCGCCATTGAATCTATTTTTCAACAAGCAGGTTTTCCGGTCGGAACCTTTCAAACCCTATTGATCGGATCGGATCAAGTCGCAAGCGTTGTTGCTGACCCACGGGTACAGGCAGCGACGCTGACTGGAAGTGAATCTGCTGGGGCAAGTTTAGCGGCGATCGCAGGCAAACATATTAAAAAAACTGTGTTGGAACTGGGCGGTACTGACCCCTTTATCGTGTTAGAGAGTGCGGATTTAGAAGCTGCGGCAACGACCGCTACAACGGCTCGGATGTTGAACAATGGTCAATCTTGTATTGCAGCTAAGCGATTTATTGTCGTGGATGCGATAGCCGATGCCTTTGAACAGCGGTTACTGGAAAAATACCAAGCCCTGCGAGTTGGCGATCCAATGGATAGCGCTACGGATATTGGGCCTTTGGCAACCCCTGGCATCCTGCAAGACCTAGACCAGCAAGTTCAAACTTGCCTTCAAAAAGGGGCACGTTTAGTAACTGGCGGTCGTCCTTATAGTCCAGAGACCCTACCCAATCCAGCTTGGGAACAGGGTAACTTCTATCCCCCAACCATTCTGACCGACTTCCCTCCGGGTACGCCTGCGGATCAAGAAGAGTTTTTTGGCCCCGTTGCCTTGTTATTCCGAGTCGCCGATCTAGATGCCGCCATTCACCTTGCCAACAGCACCCCCCTAGGGTTAGGAGCCAGTGCCTGGACAACCGTTACCAGTGAGATAGAGCGTTTAGTAGAGGAAATAGAAGCCGGGGCAGTGTTTATTAACGGTATGGTGAAGTCTGATCCTCGCCTTCCTTTTGGTGGCATTAAGCGATCAGGCTACGGGCGAGAACTCGGCGCTCAGGGTATTCATGAGTTCGTCAATCTCAAAACGGTTTGGGTGAAGTAAATGCTCTGGATCTAATGCCATTGATTGGGCAGGGCTTCAACCCTGCCTCATTAATCTTCCCCCTTGATGAACTGTGCGTCAGTCTTAATTTTTTAGTTATGGAGGCATGAGTGTGAATACGGCTGAACTCTTAGTTCAATGCTTAGAAAATGAAGGGGTACGCTACATTTTTGGGTTACCCGGTGAGGAAAATCTCAATGTCCTCGAAGCCTTAAGAGGGTCTTCCATTCAATTTATTACCACCCGCCATGAGCAAGGCGCTGCTTTTATGGCCGATGTCTATGGTCGGCTAACGGGACAGGCAGGGGTATGCCTATCTACCCTAGGCCCAGGGGCAACCAACCTGATGACGGGTGTAGCAGATGCCAATTTGGATGGTGCTCCCCTGGTTGCGATTACGGGACAAGTGGGCACCGACCGGATGCACAATGAATCCCACCAGTATCTGGATTTGGTGGCGATGTTCACACCCGTCACCAAATGGAATGCCCAGATTGTTAGACCCGGCATTACCCCAGAAATTGTGCGAAAAGCCTTTAAGCTAGCCCAAACCGAAAAACCAGGAGCCACTCACATCGACTTGCCAGAAAATATTGCAGCAATGGATGTGGTGGGTGCCCCCCTGCAGAAGAACGATATTGAAAAAAGCTTTGCTTCTTTTCAAAGCATTGAACGAGCCGCTGCCGCTATTTCCCAGGCCAACAATCCGCTGATTTTGGTGGGAAATGGAGCGATTCGCGCCCAGGCCAGCGAAGCCTTAACGGAATTTGCCACCCAGTTGAATATTCCCGTTGCTAATACCTTTATGGGCAAGGGCGTAATTCCCTATACCCATCCCCTGGCCCTCTGGTCAATTGGACTCCAGCAGCGCGACTATATCACCTGTGCCTTAGAGCATACAGACCTGATTATTGCCGTGGGTTATGACCTAATTGAATACTCACCGAAAAAATGGAATCCAGAGGGCCAGATTCCGGTGATTCATATTGGCGCAGAACCTGCAGAAGTTGACAGTAGCTATAACCCCTTGGCGGAAGTAGTGGGAGATATTGCTGATTCTTTAGAGGAAATTGGTAGACGAGCCAACCGTCAAGGTAAACCAGATTCCTATGCCTTGCAGGTAAGACCCGACATTCAAGCGGATTATCAGCAGTATGCCAAGGATGATGGATTTCCAATTAAGCCCCAAAAACTCATCTATGACCTGCGCCAAGTGATGGGGCCAGAGGACATCGTGGTCTGCGATGTCGGTGCTCATAAGATGTGGATGGCACGGCACTATCACTGCGATCGCCCCAACACCTGTTTAATCTCCAATGGCTTTGCGGCGATGGGGATTGCGATTCCAGGGGCGATCGCGGCCAAACTCGTGGCTCCCAACCGGAAAGTGGTCGCCGTTACGGGGGATGGGGGATTTATGATGAACTGCCAGGAGCTAGAAACCGCCCTCCGCATTGGCACCGCTTTTGTGACGATTATTTTTAATGATGGGGGCTACGGCTTAATTGAGTGGAAGCAGCACAATCACTTTGGACACACTTCCTATATTAAATTTGGCAATCCAGATTTCGTGAAATTGGCGGAAAGCTTTGGCCTGAAGGGGTATCGAGTCGAGTCCGCGACGGACTTAATTCCTACGTTGAAGACTGCCCTTGCCCAGGATGTTCCGGCAGTGATTGATTGCCCCGTAGACTATCGTGAGAATTTACTCTTTACCCAAAAAGCTGGAGATTTAAGCTGTAACATCTAGGCAACCAGCGTGAGAGCAAGGAATTTCCCCTTGCTCTCGTGATTATTTTTGAATGCTTTGAGCTAATTCCCTAGCAAGATGAGGGGCAGACACTACGGGCTGGTCACCTTCTTCTTTAGTTCAACACAAATTACAACAGCGCCATGCCATAGCAAATTAAGTTTCATCTGAATGAGAATATGAATCATGCTATGGCTGATGAATTAGAAACAGGTGGCGCTGTAGGGGCAAAGCATTCAGCCATTGAACCCCATCTCTCATCTTCAATTTAAGCCTGAATGCTTTGCCCGTCCGGGCGGAAATATCCTGTCTACGCAACCCCAAAATGCCAGGAAGTGATTCATATACCTGGGTAGATCGCAAACCTAAGAGGGCAAAGCATTGGGAATGTATTTTAAGGGTAAGTAGCAAGAATCCACTGCCCAATGCTTTGCCCCTACACCCATGACAAACACTGAGCGATCGCCTTAGGTCTGGATTGAGCGATCGCACCCAAGGAAACAGGCATCGCTAGCTAAATCAAGGGAGCTGACATCGCAAGGCAAAAATTAGCGCCATACCAGTTGAATTTAGGTACCTCTGACATAGTTGGAATATCGCTCCAAGA
>JAYKHH010000150.1:0-7519 GCA_035285265.1 Leptolyngbyaceae cyanobacterium
AAAACACACGTTTAATAAATGCCTGACAGTTTTGCTCAATCCTTTAGGAGGTTAACCCGTGGGCTTAAAGCTTGAGAGTGTAGTGCCCTGGGGGCGATCCCTAAAGGAATATATCTGTATGTTTGCTCTGACTCCCACGGACTTGCAGAGTAGAATTCTTGATTGTGCCGGTGGCCCTGCCAGTTTTAATGCAGAAATGATCCAGCAGGGATACTCCGTGATTTCCTGTGATCCGATCTATCAATTTACCGTTAGTGACATTGCCCAGCGAATTCAACAAACCTATCCTGTGATTGTGGAGGGAGTGACTACTCACCAAGAGAAATACGTTTGGCAAGAAATTAAATCGCCTACGGAGTTAGGGCAAGTCAGAATGAACGCCATGACTCAGTTTCTAGACGACTTTCCCTTGGGACTCGAACAGGGACGCTATCGAACGGCCAGCCTACCTGTCTTAGACTTTCAGCCGCGTCAATTTGATCTGGCCTTGTGTTCTCATTTTCTCTTTACCTATTCAGAGCATCTGTCCTATGACTTTCATCGGGAGGCGATCGCAACCCTGTGCCAAGTGGCTACCGAAGTCCGGATCTTTCCCTTGCTCACCCTATCTGGGGAAATCTCTCCCTACCTGCAACCCCTAATCGAGCACTTGACCAAACAAGGCTATCTAGTAACAATCCAGTCGGTTCTCTATGAGTTCCAAAAAGGCGGTAATCAAATGCTACAAATTTGTCATGGCGCCTAAGGTGGAAGGCTAGGAATGGAATTTCCATGTACGTTATTGATGTGAGGTTAAGACTTATTTCCCTATGCCCCTAATCAAAGTTCAAACATCGATCCCTGCTCCTGATCCGACTCAGGTTGATGCTCTGCTCAAAAGTTTGTCGGGTAGTTTAGCCAAACACTTGGGTAAGCCAGAATCCTACGTAATGACGATGCTGGAGCCTGAAGTAGCCATGACCTTTGCAGGCACCTCAGATCCCGCCTGTTACATCGAGATTAAAAGCGTTGGCACCATGAGTCCCACCCAAACCAAATCCATGAGCCAGGATTTTTGCCAGAAAATCAATCAGAGCCTAGGGATTGCCCCAAACCGTACCTACATAGAATTTGCGGATGCAAAAGGTGCCATGTGGGGCTGGAATGGTTCCACCTTCGGGTGAACCTAATTTCTACTCGGTGCAGTTTACCTGTAGGGGCGCAAGGCTTTGCGCCCCAGATATATGCCATGCAGTTAAAATTGTCCTAAAACTTCCTGAAGAGTTCTGCGACTAAGCAGACCAGATCCATCGCAAAGCAGTATGATAGTCTACGCTTCCAAGCCTTTACTTGTGGACTGTTCTGGTTATGGCTCTTCAAATGCGTATCTATGTTCCGCCGCATCCCTTGATTAAACATTGGTTAGGGGTTGTCCGCGATCGCTCCACACCTTCCGTTTTGTTTCGGAATGCCATGACCGAACTAGGCCGCTGGTTAACCTACGAAGCAATTCGAGATTGGATGCCTACTGTTGAAGAAACAGTGGAAACCCCTTTAGGGCCTTGCCCTGCTACCTTTGTGAATCCAGATGTTCCAATTGCAGTTGTGCCTATCTTACGGGCAGGGCTAGCACTCTTAGAGGGTGCTCAAGCTTCACTACCCTTGGCTTCGGTCTATCACATCGGCTTTGCACGGGATGAAGAAACCCTAGAGCCAAGCTGCTATATGAACAAGCTGCCTGAGAAGTTTGATCCTCAGACGCGGGTTTTGATTAGCGAACCCATGCTGGCAACGGGTGGGACTAGTATGGCACTGATGGCAGAATTAACCAGTCGAGGGGTTGATCCCGAATTAACTCGCATTATCTCGGTCGTGGTAGCTCCCCCGGCTCTGCAAAAGCTAGGAACTGCCTATGGAGGTTTGACTATCTTTACGGCTGCTGTGGATGAGGGGTTAAACGATCACGGATTTATTGTTCCAGGATTAGGAGATGCAGGCGATCGCACCTTTGGGACTTAAGCACAGCCACACCAAGGTAAGCTAAGCTTTAGGTAAATCCTGACAATAGTTTTTTATGGAAGGGCGATCTATTATCTACCTTCCCGTCCCCACCCATAAAGATTTCACGTTCAAGTCAGATTATGAGTAACCAAGATAATTTTGCAGGTGGTTTTTTAGCCGGTGCAGTGGTTGGCGGCATCCTCGGCGGTATTTTGGGAGCGGCCCTAGTTTCTGCTCGCTCTAATCGGGCTGCGCTTCCAGAAGATGCTAAAGACAAAAAATCCTCGTTGAAAGCTCCGACGGAAAAGAGCATTGAAGCAGCTCGCCGTGGTTTAGAAGATAAGATTGCTCAACTGAATGATGCGATCGACGATGTCCGTCAGCATATCGGGACAGTCAACCACAATGGCCCAGAAGAAGATCAGGAACGAACCTTTGCTAGAGATGCTTGAGGTCTCAGATGGTTAAATGATGTAATGCTAGGGTCAGTCTTGGGTAGTCCTTGACTTTTGCCCATTGATCCCTGCCAAATAAAGCTATATTCCATTAAATTAAACTTAAGCCAGCTTTACTAAGGAAAGAAAACTCCCATGAGTCCCTCACTAGCCCTCTTAACGAGTACCCTAGCCACCTTCCTAAACATTTACTTTATCCTCCTGATTATTGCGTGTCTCCTGACTTGGTTTAATGTGGACTGGTCTAATCCCATCTTTTCAACCCTGCGCCAGCTTACCGAGCCTTACCTCAATTTGTTTCGTTCGCTCATTCCACCGATGGGCGGGATTGACTTCTCCCCCATGCTGGCTATCTTCTTGATGCAGTTTCTAGCGAGAACCCTCAGCTCTCTAAGCTTTCAAACTGCTTCTGGTTTCTAAGATTTCTTACCTGATATTCCAGTCCGAATCAAGCAAGGGTTGAATTCTCCTGAGTGAAAGCTAGGAAAATTCAACCCTTGTTGGTTTGTGTGGGCAAGTATAATTGAATATATTCGACAAGATTGAGGTTATTCTTTGGGCACCACAACCATTGAAATCAAAATTCCTAGTATCTTGCTGGAACTCGGCCTAGACCCTGATCGAGTACAAATTCAGGTGACGGAATGGATGGTTTTGTCTTTATTTAGGAATACTCGTCTGTCTTCGGGACAAGCCGCAGCAATTCTTAATCTGGATCGAGTAGAATTCCTGAAGCTGTTGAAGGACTATGGAATTCCTTACCTTGACTATAGCGAGGCGGAATTAATTGAAGAATTTCAGGCTGTGCAAGAATTAAAGCTTAGTTCATTTCATGATCGTTGTTTGTAACACAACACCCCTGATTGGGCTGTCTGTGATTGGACGATTTGATCTCTTGCATCACTTATTTGGAACTATTCATATTCTTGAAGCGGTATATGACGAAGCTGTTATTTTCGGGCGGGAGCAAGGGGGTGCAAAACAAGAAGTTTCTAGTGCAAGTTGGATTAAGAGGCATACCGTCTACGATCGCTCATCCGTTGATTTATTGCTAAAAGACCTTGACCTCGGTGAGTCAGAGGTGATCGCTCTAGTTCAGCAATTGGGAGCTACTCTGGTTTTGATGGATGAACGGAAAGGGCGTAAAAAGCTAGCAGAGCTAGGTATCTCTAAAATTGGAACTCTGGGAATTTTAATGAAGGCAAAGGAAGTGGGACTGCTATCAACCATACGAGGTGATATTGAGCTTCTGCACCAGGAAGGATTCAGTATTAGTCAAACTATCATAGAGGCTACGCTTCATCAGGTAGGTGAATGAAATTAAGGGGCGTTACTGAAGTTCGGAATGAGAGATGGCGACAGGGTACCTAATTCCTTTCCTGCCGCCATCCCCAGTAGCTTGTCAAGTCCTGGTTGCAATCAGCTTGTAAACCTGGGTTGGCGTTAACTCTTCTATATGACTGAATACCACTGTTGCTCCAGCCTGTTTCAGCACACTGCCATAGGCGACACTATGTTCAGGAGTATCTTGGACATGGGGCGGTAGAATACCGATCCCGATCCAAGTACGGCTGGGATCAAGCTTTTGAGCATTTTGAACCGTGTACAAGTCAGCAACCGTGTCTCCTGCATAGAGAACAGGTGCAGAGGCAGGAATTCCATGTAATTCTTCCAGTTGACGAACTGAGTCGAAGAGACCCGTGGGGTCAGGTTTTCCAGGTGCATCCTCCATGGCTACTAATACGGGAGCCTGCAATCCCAAGCGTTTTTCCAACACATAGTTGGCCGATCCGCGAGTCGCGCCACTGAAAAACCCCCAGGCAATGTTTGCCTCCGTCAGGCTAGCCAGATAGGGCGGATGCATCAGCAAAGGTTCCTGACAGATGTATCCGTTCCAATGCTCTGGGTCTGTGCCCCGATAACGGCTCTGAAAAAAAGCCACTAATGCGTCAAAGTCCACATCAACCTGGGTGTCTCTCTGGGTTTTGAAATATCGGTAAACCAGCTCTCTAGAAGCTTCCCAGTCATTATTCCAGATGCCTTCAGTTTTGAGCGTGTCAATTTCAGTGACCGTGGGGCGATACTGACCTTCTGTAAAATTTTCTACAGTATCGGCTAAGGCGCGTCGATAGGAACCGCCTACATCACGTACCACACCATCAATATCAAAAACTAAAATAGCAGGATTAAGTTCCGTTCCAAGCGCTTGCAGCAATGAGTTACCCCTAATTTGGATCGACCTCTATTGTGCCATTGCCTCAAGACGGGGAATAGACAGCAGGGCTAACGATAGTTTGTAAATTGGAGGGCGACGGGCCAATCTTCTTGCTTGACTCGTTGAATTACCTGCTGTAGCTCATCTTTATCCTTGGCAGAAACCCGTAGGGAATCCCCTTGAATTGATGCCTGCACCTTCTTAAATTCATCTCGAATTAATTTAGAGATTTGCTTGGCAATCTCTTGGCTAATGCCTTTTTGCAGCTTGACCTCTTGGCGTACCCGGTTACCACTGGCGGATTCCACCTTGCCGTAGTCAAAGATTTTAAGCGAGATTTCACGCTTGGCTGCCTTGGTTTGCAGGACGGTATGCACTGCATTCAGCGTAAACTCACTATCCGTACCAATCACAATGGATGTATCACCCAGTTCCAGTGTAGTCTTGGTGTCTTTGAGGTCATAGCGGCTTTTGATTTCACGAATTGTTTGATCGATCGCATTGACGAGTTCCTGCCGATCAAAATCACTCACAATATCAAATGAAAAAGTCGAAGCCATGACAAATAACCCAATAAATGATGTTGAAGGAGAACAATAAACCAATATCAATCCTAGCGTGAGGTGGGAATAACCCGTTTTAACGACTCACTTCTTAGAGTCTGAGGGGATTGGAGCAGACTTGGGAAAATCTTACCTGAAGCATAATTACCACGATACAAGATACCTGCCGAAAGACTGACTGTGATTTTTGCTACGATCACTTCCTGCGTCATACTGACTTAACGTCCCTAGGTCTGAGCCACTAAATTAGAGTTTTTCTAAGATGAGCCTCTCCAGGAAACTCAGTAATTCACCACTTGCCAAAAAAACAAGACACAGGTAGTATAGTATCGCCTAACAGGTATGCATTGGATTTGGCGTTCAGAGTTGACGAGCACTACATTTACGAGTTAGATAAGCTTGAGTCTGACGAGATCGGATTTAACAATTTATCAAGGTTTTGTCTTTAGAAAGTGTATCTTTGGAGATAGTTCAATTCTGAAGACTTGATGTATAATGTTGAGTCAATTCTGCGAATTTAGGCGAAGGTGCCGAAAAATCGTCGTTCTAGCTAAATTCTTAATTTTTGATTAAAGTCCAACTTAAAAGATTAATACAGGAGGCAATCTTTTATAGGACTTGTGTTCAGTCTGGTTTTTCTATTGCCTCCTAAATGGGATTCTCTTCTTAATTTTTACTAGTAGTGATGGAGCGTGAACAGTGAACAATATCTTCACCAAATTGCGAGATTTCGTAGGTCTAAATGACCCAGTTGATTATGACTATGAATATGATGAGGCAGATAACAGCGGAGAAGAGTACCAGGCTCTCTACCAGGAAGAGAATCCTCAGCCTGTTGCAGAAGAGGTTAGCCCTAGCCGTCGTCGTTTGCGTGAGCGCACTTCCTTGACTTCTGAATCTACCTCTAGCCCCACCATGAGTAATGTAATTGGAATGCCTGGAGCCGTAAATGGTATTTCTGAAGTGATGGTGATGGAACCTCGCTCTTTTGAAGAAATGCCTCAAGCAATTCAGGCTTTGCGGGAACGTAAGTCTGTGGTTCTCAACCTCAATATTATGGATCCCGATCAAGCGCAACGGGCTGTGGACTTCGTGGCAGGTGGTACCTATGCCATTGATGGTCATCAAGAGCGCATTGGTGAAAGTATTTTCCTGTTCACACCTAGCTGTGTTCAAGTGACGACCCAAGCCGGGGTGACCCATGAAGTACCTCAGCCTCAAGTGCGGACTCCTCGTCCTAGCGCCCCAGCTCCCGCTTGGACTGCAGAGCAAGCCCGCATGGGTTAGTCAATTAATCAATCACAATCGTCTTAGGAGACAGCAGTTCAGTTGTCTGTAAAACTTGGCATGATTGGTGGCGGGGTAATGGGAGAAGCTCTCTTATCCCGCCTTCTTATTCAAAAAGTTTATTTGCCCCACGAAGTCGTGGTGAGTGAGCCCCAGGCTGAGCGACGTAACTACTTGACCCAGCAATATCAGGTTGAGGCAACTCAGGATAATGCTCACGCAGCCACAGCGACGGAAGTTCTATTTTTAGCTATTAAGCCGCAGGTGTTTGAAGCGGTTATCGCTGCCTTGGCAAGTCGTCAGGGAGGAGTTACTCACGAATCTGTACCCCTTGTTATTTCCATCTTGGCAGGTACTCCCGTGAGTAAGCTGGAAGCAGCGTTTCCAGGGCAACCTGTGATTCGAGCCATGCCCAATACTCCGGCAACGGTAGGAGCTGGGATGACGGCGATCGCTCCCGGTCAGCATACCCAACCTCAGCACCTAGAACAGGCGCGGCGCATTTTTCAAGCGGTGGGTGAGGTGGTCGAAGTTCCAGAGACGCTGATGGATGCGGTCACTGGGCTGTCTGGGTCAGGGCCAGGGTATGTGGCCATCGCGATTGAGGCTCTCACCGATGGGGGTGTGGCAGCGGGCTTACCGAGGGCGATCGCAGCCAAATTAGCCCTACAGACAGTCTTGGGCACTGCTCAACTTCTCAATGAATCTAAAATCCACCCCGCCGAACTTAAAGATCGAGTCACCAGCCCCGGAGGCACCACGATTGCGGGGATCGCTCATTTGGAGGCATCGGGGTTTCGATCTGCCCTGATCGAGGCAGTTAGGACGGCTACTGCCCGATCTAAGCAATTGGGAAGCTAAGGAATGAGACTTCAATCCCTGGTCATTCCTGAACCTGCGTCGGCAGGTGCCCGTGTAGCCGCGATGACCATCGCCTAGTGATGGCTGAATTGGTGGATCTGACCCTCCGAAAGAAGGACATGGCAGTGCCAAGTCCCTACCTAATTCCTCACAGGATT
>JAYKHH010000151.1:0-4410 GCA_035285265.1 Leptolyngbyaceae cyanobacterium
AAACCGCCGCATCCTGGATATTTTGCTACGCCAACAAGACCAGTCATAACCATAAACACAGGACTTACGCAGTCCCCAGGAATTCATAGGGGTTTTGGAGATTTTGGAAGGGCTGTAGCCCTTCCAAAATCTCCAACTGCGTAAGTCCTAAAACAGAAAATACAGGTGCTGATGTAGTTTCTGGATGCTTTTCCCTAGGCTTGACTGGCTAGCATCTCTGGGTTGATCTCTGACCCATCCTTCCCTTGCGATTGCAATTGATCGAGTATCGCCAAAAGTTCTCGCTCAAAGGCGACTTGGGCACGATTGGTTCTGCCGCCGATGTAAAAGCGCCCATTTTGGCGGAGTGCCCAGATTTGCGAGTGGGACACGTAGCTCATGATTACCCCTAACATCAGCAACCCAAAACCTGTATAGACAATTGGAATACCGGGATCAGCTTTGATTTGTAGACCTGTGCTGCCAATGAGTTCTGCGATCGCCAAGGTCACCCCATTAACCTCCGTATACATCCCCGCCCGCACCGTTGAGATTAGCTTGCCGGAGGAGTCATACACCAACACCATGCCCTGCAAATCTTTAGCGACTAGAGACACCCCTGCACTCATATCTGGCTTGGTAGGAACCCAAGTCCCCCAAATGCGACCTTTCCCCCCCGTATCTAGCTGGGCCATCGGCAACTGAAATAGAGGGCTATTGTTGATCCGAACTCGAACTGCGGCGATCGACCAGTCTGCCTGGTACAACGTCACGCCGCGATAACGCAGGGGCTCATTTACATGAATTGTCTTGCGCTTCACTTCCTGACCCTGGCTATCTAAAACCGAAAGGTCTGAGTAAAACTGCTCAATTCCTCCCTCTGGGCTGTAGTCAATCCAAAACCGATTCACCCCCACCGACCAGTCCTTAGGAATTTGTGATGCTGACCACGGCCCCGCATCCAGGATATTTTTGATTTGAAATGCTTCGCCAGCGGGCACCATTTCCTGAGCCATAAAGCCCGTCATCGCCCCCAAAATCGAACCCGCCAAAATCAACAGCATACTGGCATGAACCACAATCGGCCCAATTCTACCTGCTAAGCCCTTACGGGCATAGAGCGTATTGCCTTCTTGAAAGACTCGATAGCGTTGCTTTTCGAGCAGGGGCGTGAGAGAAGCCAAGGTACCAGACTCTAGCTCTACACTCAGGGCCAACTTCTCAAATTGACGGGACTGGTCATAAAACTTCCAATGGCGGGCTGCTTTTAAAGCCGGAAATTGGCGCGTAAAGGTACAAGCCGTCAGGCTAGTGCCAAACCAAATCAGCAGGCCCAGAAACCACCACGTCCGATAAACATGGTCTAGTCCCACCGCCAGAATCACCTGACCGGTGAGAAAGCCAAATAAAGCTGGATGTTCTGGATAGTTAGCTTGATAGAAAGCAGGAGATTGTCCCTGTTCTAGCACCGTGCCAGAAATACTGAAGAGGGCGATCGCCAACAACAGCACAATTGCCAACCGCAGATCTGCCAGCATCGGCAGTAAATCCCGTTGAAAAAAGTGTTGAAGATTGGTGCGCCAGTTAGAGAAGAAAGAGACTTGTGGGGTCATGGGCAAAAGGTAACAAAGGAATGCAGATGCCTAAAAAGTACCGGCTGGGAAAAACCGGAACAGCAACGAAAAAACTCCAAACCCTACCAGAATGGCCCCGCTCGCAGGCGTAACCCAGCTAGACCAGCGACGCAGTTCCAGTAACTTCCGGAGGGACGAGGTAAAAATGCCTGCTACAATCAACGGGGCAACATACCCTGCGGTATAGGCGAGCAACAGCATCCCGCCTAAAACTGGGTTGTGGGTCGTAGAAATCCAGCCCAACAAGGTAATCAACACTGGAGTACTACAGGGAGAGGCAACTAAGCCAAAGGTCAAACCCAAGAGATAGGATCGTACCCCCTGGGGTAACTCCTGAGAAATGAGATTTAAGCCTGTGAAGGAAGGCAATTGCAGGGGAATCGCTTCTAACAGATTCAGTCCCATCAAAATCGCTACCAGACTGACGATAATCGGCAAGCCAATCCCAACTTGACCATAGACTTGCCCGACTACGGTTGCCAACACTCCCAAGGCCGCTAGGGTAGTGGCTAAACCCAAGGAAAACCAAGTCGATCGAGTGGCTGCCTGCCACCGAGTTTGGGCCTCATTGCCACCAATATGGGCAATGGTGATCGGTAACATTGAAAGCATACAAGGGGTCAAGCTAGTCAGCAGCCCTGCCAGGAAAATGATACCTACACTGAGGGGAGTTAGGTGGACTAATTGAGTAGAAACGAGGGTATCTGCAAATTGCTCTAGATGATAGAGCTGGGTTTTCAAGGTATCAATCATGCTGACTTAGCTGCGGTGAAACTGCTGCTGGACTCACGCTCCTCTCTTAGATTTTATCGGAGTTCCTTCAGCTTACGCGCACTTAACTGCGTAGAGATGTCCTGGAAGGAGAGGGACTCGGCGATCGCCGTTCATTAAACGACAACACCTCAGCCTCACTACTTTCGCGAGCCACTCGAATCAAAAGAGCCGCCGATAACAAGCTAGAAATCATTGAGCTACCGCCATAGCTAAACAGAGGAAAGGGCAGCCCAGTTGTTGGTAAAGCCCCTGTTGCCACACCAATATTTAACAAAGATTGTCCGACCATCAAGACGATAACCCCGATCGCGACCAAACGATGAATGGGTCGTCGAGCTTTCAGGGCAACTCTCAAGCCTAGCGTGGCATAGGCCGCTAATAGAAGCAGTAGGAGTAGGCTCCCCGCAAACCCAAACTCTTCGGCAAAAACGGCGAAGATAAAATCTGTATATTGGATGGGCAAATAAAAGAGCTTTTGTTGAGATAGCCCAAATCCAGCCCCCCAAGTCCCCCCCGATCCTACTGCTAAAAGACTTTGGATTAACTGATAACCATCCTGAGCGGGATCAGCCCAAGGATTCAGAAACGACATAACGCGACGGCGTTGATATTCCCTCAAGGTGATACTTAGGGTTGCCAATAACAGGCCGCCCATTGCGGTTGTGCCTAGATAGGAGAACGGCAATCCTGCTCCTAGGGCTATCAACCACAGGGTCATGCCACAGAGTGCCGTTGTACTTAAATTTGGCTGTAGTAAAATCCCTCCTAGCACGGTGCAGAATACCCCCAACCAGAGCCCGCGAGTCGTCCACTTCAAGCGATCCCATTGACCAAAGATGCGGGCACCTTGCAAAATCAAGAACGGTTTAATTCACTCAGAAGGTTGAATCGGTACAGGCCCTAAGGAAAGCCAGCGGGTGGCCCCATTCACCGTTGTCCCCACACCCGGCAATAGAGTTGCCAAGATTAAACCTAGACAAATGACCAAAAACCAATCTGCCAGGCTCAAGATATAGCGCAAAGGGTAGTTTACGAGGACATTAAAGCCTACCAAACCAATGACAACCCAAAAAAGCTGGCGTTTAAAGTAATACAGTCCATCCCCAAAGTCTGCATCTCCAATCGGGTAAGAGGCAGAAAACAGCATTACTAACCCCATCATCAGCCATAGGAACGTAAGCCAGCGTAATAATCGCGCTTCCCAAGACCAGAATTGTACAGAGGGGTCAAAAAATGGAACGAAACTGCGTAACTGCATGAACTATCAGGTTGCAGAATGAAGTTTGCAGAGGAATCCCGCCAGTATAACGGAAGTGCATCTCGGATCAACACGGTGCTTGCCCCGGATTGTTGCTTGCCCCGGAGCAATGGCAACCCTGACAATTTACCAGAATTCCCTACCTTAGAACGAGGAACTTGCCCGTCCTATCGTTTGCGGTTCGTTCATTCCTGCTTAACCCCAATTTTTGTATAGGCTGTTGCTTGTTCGGCCCTAGGCAACCAGATACAGTCATATAAGTAATAGGTAGGCTTTTACCAGGAAAGTTGCTGGTGCCTCCTCTGCTCAATGGTCTAGAAGCTAGTGAATGGTTTATTTCACCTGGATTGAGGGCAGACTAGGAATGGCTCCCTTGGCAATTCTTCAATTAAAGCGGTGTTTCAGTTGAGCTAAGCCTCACTCAAGCTATATAGATATATATGGAACGTAAGTGAACTGCAATCCAATTAAATACGCTAGATATCTCAACTTCACAGGTGAGAACCATATCTAGAGAATCACCTGGCCGAAGATCTAACTTGAATGCTTAGCCTCTAAAAAAACCCTTATGTCAGCTCCTAAGCCACATCTGCCTAATTTAAATGACACCGATGTCGTCATCGACGTTGTTGCCCATGTTGAAGCGGAGGTTGTGCCGCACGTAAATGCGGTGATTGATAGAGGGAATCCCTCTCCGAACCCGGTTGAACCCAGTGCTCCAGCCATTGATGTAACCCCTTCCGCACAGGCGATTAGGAGCAACCC
>JAYKHH010000152.1:0-6293 GCA_035285265.1 Leptolyngbyaceae cyanobacterium
GATCCCATCGATTCATTCTAGGATTCAGCAACGCCTGGAAAAGCCAACCTTGCCAAAGGAGGGTGGGGATCTCTTCAGGTGGCTTAATAGACAAAGCGACTTATTTAATTGCTTTATCTGTCCTACATGAGGTGGTTTTTGGTAAGTTAACAATACAGTTCACTCCAGTGGTCGGCAAAGTCATGACTGTATGCGAATATCGGGCAGGTTTAGAGGGGGTTCCCGCAACTCAATCGAGTATTAGTTTTGTAGATGGGCAAAAAGGAATTTTAGAATACCGGGGAATTCCCATTGAAAGATTAGCCGAGAACAGCACCTTTCTAGAAACCGCCTATCTTTTGATTTGGAATGAACTGCCTACCCAGGCAGAGTTAGAAGCATTTGAATACGACATTCGGTATCATCGCCGGATTAAATACCGCATCCGGGACATGATGAAGTGCTTTCCTGAAAGTGGTCATCCCATGGATGCTCTACAAGCCTCAGCAGCAGCACTAGGGCTGTTTTATTCCCGTCGTGCCCTGGATGACCCTTCCTATATTCGACAAGCTGTTGTGCGGTTGATCGCTAAAATTCCGACCATGGTGGCGGCATTTCAACTAATTCGGAAGGGAAATGACCCCGTGCAGCCCCGTGATGATTTAGGATATGCCGCTAACTTCCTATACATGCTCAACGAACGGGAACCCGATCCGCTAGCGGCAAGGTTACTAGAGGTGTGTCTAATTCTCCATGCTGAACATACGATCAACGCCTCTACCTTCTCGGCTATGGTGACCGCCTCTACCCTGACCGATCCCTATGCCGTAATTGCTTCAGCCGTGGGCACCTTGGCAGGCCCCCTCCATGGTGGAGCCAGCGAAGAAGTGATTGAGATGCTAGAAACCATTGGTTCCGTGGAGAATGTGCGCCCTTATCTAGACAGCTTGCTAGAGCGAAAATCTAAAATCATGGGCTTTGGTCACCGCATTTATAAGGTCAAAGACCCCCGTGCCATTGTTCTCCAGAACTTAGCTGAACAGTTATTTGAGAAATTTGGTCACGACAAATACTACGATATTGCCGTTGAGTTAGAGCACGCAGTCGCAGAAAAATTAGGTCATCGGGGTATTTATCCCAATGTAGATTTCTATTCGGGTCTGGTCTATCGCAAATTAGGTATCCCCACGGATCTCTTTACTCCTGTATTTGCCATTTCCCGTGTAGCAGGTTGGCTAGCCCACTGGAAGGAACAACTCGGAGAAAACCGCATTTTCCGACCCACGCAAATTTATACAGGTTTGCATGATAATCCTTACACGCCGATTAACGAGCGGTAGGGAATTAGGTGTCAGGTGTCAGGTGTCAGAGTTCGGGCTTCGACTGGCTCAGCCCGAACGGATTGGGCCAGACCGTTCACCCTGAGCTTGTCGAAGGGTTTCTAGAATTACAGTCGAAAAGTTATGGCAATGGGTGATATATCAGAACCAACGTTTCCGCCAACAGAAAAGCTGGAAGCAAGTTCTAAGCTGAATTTGTTGACCATGTTCCGCCTTGGTTTATTCCAAATGGGGTTAGGCATGATGTCGGTGCTAACCCTGGGCGTTTTAAACCGAGTCTTAATTGATGAGTTGTCAGTGCCTGCTCTGATTGCAGCGGGTGCATTAGCCATGCATCAGTTTGTAGCTCCGGCACGGGTCTGGTTTGGCATGATGTCGGACGCTCGACCTTTTTTGGGGCACCATCGCACGGGCTATGTGTGGACAGGGGCTGCCCTATTTGCTACGGCTGCCTTTGTGGCTGTGCAAGTAATATGGCAGTTAGGAGGGAGTTTACAAGCCTTTGGCTGGGCCCCGCAAACCTATGCTTGGGCTGGGTTGTTGGCCTTGGTGTTTGCAGGTTATGGGTTGGCTCTCAGTGGTAGCTCTACTCCCTTTGCTGCCTTGCTTGTCGATGTTTCTGATGAAGAAAATCGCTCTAAGTTAGTGGGCATTGTTTGGTCGATGCTGATGGTAGGAATTGTCATCGGGGCAATTATTAGTAGTGTATTGCTCAAACAACTGGCTCTCGATGCGCCCCTTGCTGTCTTACAAGCGTCCATCAATCGGCTCTTCCTGATTGTGCCTGCGGTGGTGTTGGGCTTGACCGTTGCTGCAACTTGGGGCGTGGAGCGCCAGTATTCCTGTTATGCCTCTCGCTCCACCGTAGCCGATCGCGAAGATAGTATTACCCTCGGTCGTGCTTTAAAAGTCTTAGCCGCTAGCCGTCAGACAGGGTTGTTTTTCGCATTTCTGATTGTCATGACCATTAGCCTATTTATGCAGGAACCTGTATTAGAACCCTATGGCGGACAGGTTTTTGGCATGAAGATTGCTGAAACCACCCAACTCAATGCCTTTTGGGGAATTGGCACGCTCCTAGGGATGAGCACCACTGGATTTCTCGTGGTACCTCGTCTTGGCAAACAAAAGACCACGAAACTGGGCTGTTTCCTGGTTGCCTGCTCGTTTATGCTAATTATCCTGTCTGGTTTTACCCAGAATCAAAAGCTTTTACAAGTAACTTTAATCCTATTTGGGCTTGCTTCTGGTATCACTACCACGGGAGCCATTAGCTTAATGCTGGATTTAACGGCAGCAGAAACCGCCGGAACCTTTATTGGCACCTGGGGTTTGGCTCAGGCAATAGCCCGGGGAATTGCCACCGTTACGGGGGGCGCAGTTTTAGACATCGGTAAACAAATCTCCAGTAATCTGATGCTTGCCTATGGGCTGGTTTTTAGCTTGCAAGCGGTGGGGATGCTCTTAGCAATCGGATTATTGGCTAAAGTAGATGTTCAAGAGTTTCGCAATAATGCCCGTCAAGCGATCGCGACTGTTTTACAAGGTGAACTCGATTGAACACTGATTTTTGGACATCCATTCTAGAGTTTGCTCAAACTGTGACGGCACGAGTGGGTGCCAAACTCTTGGCTGATTTTGGGCACGCTCAAGCCTCTGAAAAAGCGGATGGTAGTTTAGTGACCCAATCCGATCAATGGGCGGATCAGGCGTTAAGGCAGGCGATCGCTGCCGCATTTCCAAGCCACGGGGTGTTGAGTGAAGAAGCAGAACATCACTTCCCGGCTACCGAATGGTGCTGGGTGATTGACCCCTTAGATGGCACCACCAACTTTGCGAGAGGTCTACCCCTGTGGGGAATTTCCTTGGGGTTACTGTACCAAGGCACTCCGGTGTTTGGCTATGTGCATCTGCCACCCCTAGCCCAATCATTTCATGGCTTTTGGTATGGGTCTTCGGGTTTGACGGGGCCAACGGGAGCCTTTTTAAATAATCGCCCGATTCATAGCACCCAGGATGCAATTACCCCCAATCATTTTTTTAATCTATGCGCCCGAAGTATCTCTGTGTTGCAGAAGCCATTCCCCTGCAAAATCCGCATGTTAGGGGTCGCTACCTATAATCTGCTCACCGTTGCCGCAGGAGCCACCCTAGGTGGTGTAGAAGCCACCCCTAAAATTTGGGATATTGCTGCAGTCTGGGCGATCGTCCAAGCGGCTGGAGGGGTGTGGGTGCCCTTACAACCAGACCCCATTTTTCCGTTGCAGGTGGGAGAGGATTATGGCGATCGCCCCTACCCAACCTTAGTCGTCAGTCAGTCAGAACTCGTGTCTACGTTTTATCCCCTGGTGCAATCCTTAGGAGTCGTTGCTGCTAGAACATCAGCAATTCCAAATCCAGATGCCGTGACTTAAAGTATTTGTAAACTTTATTGCTTTGGGCGATCGCCGTTGAGTTAAGAGAGTGCGATCGCAGAGAACTCAAGTTTCCACCGACTCAAATTACCGTGCCATCGCTTGAATTGTCGAGAGCGGCACCTGACAGAAATATTGCTGCCGAAATTGTTCCTCGGAGACGGCGGCTAAGAAGGCAGTCAGTTGGGGAGTGATCGCCCCAGCACTCAAATCCATCTCCAGGTGACCGGAGATTTGTAGGGTCTGCCCATCCGAGGCGAAGGGGGTAACCTCAAACCCTACCAGATTGAGCAATTGCAAGCCGAGTTGTAGGGTCTGAGCACTGATTTCTAGCTTTTCATAGAGTTGACGCATCGTGGCAGTTTGCCCAGTGCGACTGAGGTATTTAGCGATGCCAATCAGGTGTTGCCAAACCTGTTGGGGAGTGAATCGGGGGGCGGCATAGGCGATCGCCAAGGGTTGGTTTTGCTGGGATGCCTGACGCACCCAAACTTGTAAATCTGTCCAGCAGGTAGGGCATTGCTGCAGGCAAAGGGGAGCAGGTTGATCCGGCACCCAGTCCTGGGAATCTCTGCCATTGCTGCGCCAATCGAGAATTCCAGCGATCGCTCCCTCCGTTAACGTCCCAACCCTAGAAGGCTGAGCCGCTTGGATACTCGGATGGACTTGAATTAGGCGAATTTCGTATTTTTTGCTGTAGGCATTGAAATCCAATTCCACCACCGCGCTACAGCGTCCCTGAGGAACTTCTTCCTTGTAATGCCCCCACCAAACCCCCGGAAATCCCATCTGAGTCGAATCATCCCAAATTTCCAGGGTGGTTTTGATGTACTGAACCTTATTCCCTTTCCAATCCTTCAGATTCTTATTCCAGACATTCTCAAACCAGCAGTTCTGAATCAGAAGCTTGGGCGTGGGATTGCCCATGCCATAGGGTTCCAATAAATTTAGTTCTTTAAAAAGATCCCTACCTAACTCTGCCACGGTCACGGCCAAATCGGCGGCCAGGTTCGGACTGGCGGCATCTTCCGGCTTGAACCCCTGCTGTCGCAGTTGTCGATTCAGGGCATCTGTAAAACAGTCAATGTTTTCAACGGGAAGACTCAAGCCTGCTGCTAGGGGATGTCCCCCAAACCGATGCAGCAAATGAGCTTGGGTTTGAAAGAGTTGGTACAGGTCAATCTGTTGAACAGAGCGGGCAGATCCCCTTGCTAACAGAGGGGGAGTCCCATCAGCAGTAGGCTCAGTGACATCGGGGGTATCGATATTCAACAAAATGGTGGGGCGATCGTATTCCTGGGCAATTTGTCCCGCCACTAACCCCAGAATCCCTAAAGACCATTGGGTGTCGGCGAGGACGATCGCGCTCGTGGTAGACAAATCAAGCTGGGCTAGCTTTTGCTGGACTTGATAAACAACATCTTTCTGTAAGGCTTGGCGGCGAGTATTGGCTAACTCCGTAGCCTGGGCAAGTTGCCGACAGCGATGGGAGTCGCGACTGGTGAGTAACTCTACACAAAAGTGAGCATCCCCTTGAATGCGACTGACCGCATTAATCCGAGGGCCAAGTCCAAAGGAAATATCCGTGGGGCGATCGCCATTTTTCTTGCATAACTCCAACAGATAGGCAATACCGGGTCTGGCCTGTTGCCCTTGTCCAGATTGTTTGAGGCGTTCTATCCCCTGTTGAGCTAGGTAGCGGCAATCTCCAGTGAGGTTAACCAAATCGGCAATCAAGCCAATGGCAACCAAGTCCAGCAAGGCTTCCAGGGGTTGTTGTGGAGGGACGGGGACAGATTGGTAGAGAGCTTCAATGAGTTTATAGGCCACTGCCACTCCGGAGAGATGGGCAAGGGGATGCTGGGAAGGCAAATAACGGGGATTGATAATCGCAGTTACCCCAGGACGTTCTAGGGGCAGGGTATGGTGATCCGTCACAATCACATCCATACCTAGGCGCTGGGCATAGGCAATCTCTTCTAAATTGGTACTGCCCGTATCGCAGGTAATAATCAGGCTACAACCCTGCTTTGCCAATTGATCTAACCCCTGGATGGACAACCCGTGGGACTCCGTTAAGCGGTTGGGGATGTAGTAAGACAGAGTACGATGCTGCATGAAAAACTGTCCCAACCCTTCCCATAGCACAGCAGTTGCCGTAATCCCATCGGCATCAAAGTCTCCCCAAATTGCTACCTTTTCCTCGCAGGTTTGGGCTTGCTGAATGCGTTCTACTGCCCATATCATCTCTTGCCCAAAGTCAAAGGGGCTAGCGGGTTGATAGAGATCAGGATTAAAAAAGCCTGCAAGCATAGCTGGGTCTTGAATACCCCGCTGCCACAGCAGTTGAGCTGCGCGCTCACCCCCGGCGAAAGCTTGGCTTTTATCGCCCCCTATTTCTGATGTATGCTGCTTAACTGCTTGAATCCACCACTCGGTCGGCTGAATCATTGGGTAACGTTAACGTTGAATCTCAAATGATTATCTCTTGTTTGTTCTTATAACTGGCACCCCCTTCGACAAGCTCAGGACAGGCTTCGACGCAGTTTACCCTGAGCAT
>JAYKHH010000153.1:0-4587 GCA_035285265.1 Leptolyngbyaceae cyanobacterium
CCTGCTACGACAACCACTTGCCCTGCTTTTAGGTGAGACTCAATGCGATCGGTGGCAATATTGAGGATTCTGGCTCTGGTATGTTCGGCTTCGGTGACAATTCCCACCTGGGCACCTGTTAAGGAAATAGCAGGTTGCCCCAATTCCTGGAGAGCCATACTTAAGAGGGCAATGGTCACTTGCTCTCCGGTGGAGAGTAGCATGTCCATTTCTCGCCGACTGGGGTTACTAGAAATTTCGTTGGCGAGCTTGACCAAACCATCCGTCGTCTTACCCATCGCTGAGACAACGACAACGACGGAGTGACCCGCTTGAACGGTTTGTAGAACCCGCTGGGCTACTGCCTGAATCCGCTCAGCCGAACCGACGGAAGTACCCCCATATTTTTGGACAATAAGCGCCATAACCTTAATCCACCAATCCTTAAACGTCCGCTAGTCTTTGCGGAGAAACTTGATTAACTCCTCACGCTCCCCCACCATTGGTTAGTATTCCCATTGAATTCCAGACAGGAGGAAGCTGATAAAACTAGTCCTAAAATTATGACGGTTTTACCCGATTTCCTGACCATACCGTGAACAGAATGTTGGAATTGTCCTGTAGGGCGTTGGACATGCCGGAAGGGCAAAGCATTGGGTTAGGTAAAATGCCACCCCACCCTCCATGCTTGACCCCATACTTCGCCCTAAATGCGTGCGATCGCCCCCAAAATATACCCATCATCAATTGGGCGATCGGTGGGGTAGCCTACGCCAACCCACCCCTAACCCCACCCAGTCGGGGAATCGGAGGTGTGTGCTTGGCCCCTACACAATTGACGGTTGGGTGCGATCGCCCCATCTATTAACTATGACCGCATCGGGGCAATACATTGTTCAGATAGCTTGACGATGGGAATAAATCTCTTCTAAAAGTAGGTCACGAAGTTCATTGGCAATCTCATCAGGTGGATTACCTGCTAATGCTCGTCCAATCAGGCGTTCTGCTTCTCGCAATTCTGCACATTCTAAGGCCAATACTGCGGCACTACGATGCAAAATAGAGCGCGTGGGTTCCAGATGCAACTGAGCAGCTACTAAGTCAGCCGCCGCATATTCTTTCTGAAAGGCAATTCTCGTGAGTTCAGATACCTGAGCACTATCACCTCGCTGACGCGCTAAAACTGCTTGGTCTATGAGTTCCATCGCTTCGCGGTGAAGGGTTTCTACGTTCTGCATTTTTCAACGATGCGGGTTCGTGGGGTGCTAGGTCAACGACCACCCAGGACGTTCGGATTTATTTTGGCACAGATCGTCGAGATAGAGGTTGCTGAAATGGGCGCTATCAGGCATGGGTTAGGTGCTTTGGAGATCGCGTTTCCCAAATCCTACAGTGATTGGGGTATATCTTAGGGTCTTAATCTTTGATTACATCCATGTATGACTCCTCAATGCGTGCGATCGCTCCCAGAATCTACCCACCAGCAACCGGGCGATCGCTCCATGAAATCTTTCCGGTTCCCTCCCCTTTCCGGTTCCCTCCCCTTTGCAAGGGGAGGGCTAGGGTGGGGTAAATTGACTCAGCCACCCGAAAAGACCCCCCTTAGTCCCCCCTTGCCAACTTGTCATTACCAATATCTCCTAGAGTGATAAATAAGCCGATAGAGTGATGAAACATGAGCCTAGAGACCTTTTTAGATCCGGAAACTTGGGCGATGGAACAGTGGGGGAACGTGGAATTAGGGGATAGTCGGCGTAATGAGCGGGCTGTGAAGGTGGGAGCGGCCTTGGCGGCCCATCCAGGTAGCAGTTTACCCACGCAACTGGGCAATTGGAATGACCTGCGAGCTGCCTATCGGTTATTTGGGGAAGCGGACGTGAGTCACCGTGAGTTGAGTCAACCCCATTGGCACCGAACGCGAGAGCAAGCCCAGCAGCATGAGAGTCCTATTGTGTTGTGGGTTCAAGATAGTACAGAACTGGACTACAGTCACCACACGAGTACTCGCGGATTAGGGGTAATTGGGAGCGGGAAGACCCAAGGATTGATGATGCATAGCTGTCTCGCAGTGATTCCCACTCCTGGGAATCCAGACCTACTAGGACTCGGAGGGCAAGCAGTTTGGTCACGACCGGTCAAAACTGAGTCCGAGACGACCAAGACTCGCAAACGCAGTGAAGGGGAGAAATGGATCGAGATGCTGACTAGAATTGGCCCTGTCCCAGCCACCCGTCTGCAGCGGTGGGTGAGTGTGGGCGACCGAGAGAGTGATATTTTCTCCTACCTGAGACGATCTCAGGAGCAGGGGTGGGATAGCCTCGTGCGGGTGGCTCAGAACCGAGTGGTCATCTCTGCTGAGGGAGAACGTACCTATCTCAAGACCTTAGCCCGCACCCTGCCCCCCCAAGCTCAAAAAACCATCGTGCTGCGAGGTCGGGACGGTCATCCCCAACGCAGCATCGAGTTACACATCGCTTGGACCCGAGTCCTCGTTTGCCCCCCACAATCCGGACCGGAGCGCCATCAAGCTCCCCAGTCCCTCTGGTGCATTCGATGCTGGGAAGACTCCCCGGAGGGACTGGAATGGATCTTGTTGACGACGGTAGACCCCAATCTCTACTCGGCCCTCGTTCAAGTCGATTGGTATGCCAGTCGCTGGCTGATTGAGGAGTACCATAAATGTCTGAAAACAGGATGTGCTTTAGAAGCTCGTCAACTCGAAACGGCAGCCGGTCTGATGCGCTTGACCGGATTTCTGGGCATCATTGCGGTGCGCTTGTTGCAATTACGCACCCTCAGTCGCTCCCACGCTGACCTGCCGGTTCAACCCTTGATTCCGGAGGAGGTGCTCCAACTCCTCCAGGTGCGCTTAGGGTTGTTTGCCCTCCCTGCCACCTGGGGCCAATTCTGGCAATCGGTGGCTCGACTGGGAGGCTTCCTGGCCCGCAAATCGGATGGACAGCCGGGTTGGCAATCGATCTGGCGCGGTTGGCTCCGCTTGCAGGATTTCTGGTGGGGCACGAACTTCCAGCTTCACAGAACCTAAAAAATGTGGGTAATGACAAGGTGAGGAAAGAGAGAATCAAACCGATGATTGACCCACTCTAAGCGCAGGTAGAGAAGATTCTCAAACCCGGTCTCACTCCATCTCATTCCGACTCCCTTAAAGCGTTGCTGAATCAGCCACTTGCAGGCACTTTCGACTAACCCTGAGCCGAGGGGGAAATTCTGAGCCTCAAACTGAGCGTAGGCAATATGCTCCCGATGGGTCGCAAAGTAAGCTTGAACCTGGACTAGTTCGGTTAACTGCGCTGGAGGGAGTGTGACGGTGTTGACCAAATGGGTGAGCGTCTGGAGAACTGGATGATGTTGACCGTGGCGAAGCTGATGTCGCCACGCCTCAAACAACAGTTGTGCGCCCTGAGCATCCTGGTGGAGATAGGCATGGGCCGCTTTGCTCAAATGACTGGCGGCATGGTAGAAGTCCAGGATGCCCACCGCCCATCTGGAAAAACACTCTCGAAAGATCCGCCAGAACCCCACGCCGCCATCACTCAACCAAACCACTTGAGGAGCCTTCTCAATGCCTTGGTGCCGGGTCTCCCAATCCATACGACGTTTGAGGGCCTCTACATCTCCCAGAACCGCTATTAACCGTCGTTGCACTAAGCGGGTATAGAGTTTTCCGGCAGCCGTCTTCAGGTGCTGTAATCGAGCCACCACGGCGACTTTGACCTCTCGCCATACGGTTTTCCCTTTCGGCGTTCCTAGGGTGGGCCGAAAGGGAACCATGACCCCATCGGCAGCCAGAACCATCATGAGTTGGGCAATCTCGGCACTCATCGGTTCCAGCGTCACTGCTGAGGCTTGCAGTCGCTCTTCCCAAATGTGACGGGCTCTTCCCCCTGCTTCCTGAACCCACCGCCAGAGGGTCGTTTCATGCACCTGGACTTGCGTGAGCTGACTGAGCAGGTGACTGGCCAAGGCATAGGGGACGAACACACACAGCAGCGTTCCCAAAAATTGAACCTCCCATGAGGCGTGTTGGTAAGGCTCAATCCCTAATTGGGAGTCGAGAGGGGCAACCTGCGTGCCTGGACATTTCTGAGGACAACGATACACACTCCGCTGGAAGCGAATCACACCCAACAGCGTCGTCATCGTTCGAGACACCAGACCTTTGCTGGTTAGGCGGCTTCCACAATGAGGACAGAGCGAGTGAGGTTTAAAATTTGATTGCGCCGAGCCAGTTCTTCCTCCAGCAGGGACCGGCCTAAACACTGCAATAGCGCCAGGGTAGCCCACACTATTTCACATAGGGTTTTGGCTTCCTGCAGGGCTGTACGATATTTTGTTCCCTCAGCGGGCAGAGAGAGTTCAATTTTTGTTACCATAACTTCAACGATTATTTTGATGAGGGCGCACTTGTTTGTGCGCTTTTTATTTTTTAGCCCATCCCCCCCCAACCACGCAATACGCCCGATCCCATCGATTCATTCTAGGATTCAGCAACGCCTGGAAAAGCCAACCTTGCCAAAGGAGGGTGGGGATCTCTTCAGGTGGCTTAATAGACAAAGCGACTTATTTAATTGCTTTATCTGTCCTACA
>JAYKHH010000154.1:0-3189 GCA_035285265.1 Leptolyngbyaceae cyanobacterium
TGGCAACCTGTTTAGGTTGCGGTCACCTATGATTCGGTTTCGTTACTCACAAATCCATTCGAGACAGTTCCGGGAGACTCCAAAGCTGCCTTCAGGGTATGCCAGGTCAAGTTTGCACACTTAATCCGCACAGGAAACTGGGCCACGCCTCCCAAGACATTCAGCTTCCGCAGTTCTTGAGGAAACTCCGTTTCCCCTTTCATCATGCCCTGAAACTGTTGCACCATTGCCAGCGCTTCTTGCACGGTTTTACCTCGGAGTGCATCGGCCATCAGATCCGCTGAAGCCATGGCGATCGCACAGCCTTCCCCTTCAAATTTGACCTCTTGAATCTGATCCTGGGTGGCATTCAAATGCAAGGTCAGCTCAATGGTGTCCCCACAGGAAGGATTGTGTCCCTTCTGGTAGCGATCCACGGGGTTGGTCTTACCCTTATTCCGAGGCTTTTTGTAACGCTCTAGAATGACTTGTTGATAAAGATCGCGTAGGTTACCCAGGGTCATGATCGGAATTACAGATAAATAAAACGTTATCTTTCTTCATCCTATCAGCCTCTATCCACTTGGCCACCGTATACATAGGTCTTTAGTTGGGTGTTGCAGGATCTTTTAGCCCCCTTTTGGCTCCCTTTTGGCCCCCAATTCTGGGGGACTTGGATGGTTTGAAAGCCCCCAGAATTGGGGGGTGGGGGGCTGAGAGGGGTTGTGTAGACGTAGCTCCACTTGGAGTGGAACGGGACGGGCATGGGGATTTTGGCAGGTAAGCGATCTTTGGGTTCTCCTGCCTAAATCTACGAGTTCCTAGGTTGATCTGGAAAGATTTGCAGGGCTTCATCACTCACTGAAATCTGTACCCTGGTTCCAGCCGACAGGGCAGTACCCGTGGTAGTGCGGGCATAGAGTTCTCGACCGGAGGGGGTCAGTAGGCAATAACGATACTCCCGACCTAAAAAATGGCGATCGCGCACGACAACAGGTGCATTCCCATCGGGTTTTAGAATCAGTTCTTCTTGGCGAATCATTAATTCAGCCGTTTCAGGATGGGGTAATGGGTCTAGCTGGGGCGTTTTCACCGTAAGACAACCTACTTCCGTTTCCCAGCCTTGAGCACAGCGACGAGCGGGAAGGAAATTGGCTTGGGTGACAAATTCCGCTACAAACCGTGAGGCTGGACTCCGATAAATTTCTTCGGGGGTACCGAGTTGTTCGAGTTGTCCCTGGCGCATCACCGCAATTTGATCGGAAATGGACAGCGCTTCCTCTTGGTCGTGGGTCACAAATACGCCAGAAATGCCCGTAGCCTTAAGAATATTGCGGATTTCTTCCCGGAGATAGAGCCGCACTTGCACATCCAGATTGCTCAAGGGTTCGTCCAAGAGCACCAGGGAAGGGCGAGGGGCTAAGGCCCGTGCTAGGGCCACCCGTTGTTGCTGCCCTCCCGATAGTTCGTAGGGATAGCGATCCTCTAACCCTTGTAACCCGACGAGGGCGATCGCATCCCGCGTGCGATCGGGGATTGATTCTTCAGAGGAAGTGGCTTTGCGGGTGCATTTTTGCAAACCAAAGGCAACATTTTGCGCCACGGTCAAATGGGGAAACAGGGCAAAGTCTTGGAAGACCATCCCCACGGAGCGCTGTTCGGGCGGTACCCAAGCCCCCTCTCCTGCTACCCGGCAACCTGCGAGTTCTACTGTTCCAGACTGAGGCGTTTCAAATCCCGCAATCATCCGTAACAACGTGGTTTTGCCACAACCGGAAGGCCCCAGCAAGGACAACAGTTCGCCTTGATGCAGGGCTAGACTGATTTGATTGACGGCGGGTGCTTTCGTGCCTGGAAATTGTTTCGTAACGTGGTCGAGGTGCAGAATCGGGAGGGGTGTCATGCAAACTGATGGTTTCGGCGGGTTTTGGGTAGCGTTCACCTTTAATCTTAATTGAGTCATCTGAGTCATCGTGTTCTCCTAGGACAAAGTCACCGTTCGCGGTGCAAGGGCGATCGCTCTTGGGCAATCATCAGCAAGGTGAGGCCAGTCGAAACCAGAAGCAAGGCTAAGGAACCAACGGCGGCATCGGTAAACGCAGCATCCTCGGTGGCTTGCCAAATTTGGGTGGCGAGGGTGTTAAAGCCAATCGGAGCCAACAGTAAGGTGGCAGGTAACTCCTTAATTGTTGTCAGGAAAATTAACACGGCTCCACTTAAAACCCCTGGACGCACCAAAGGCAAGGTGACTGCTCTGAGGGTTTGCCAAGGCGTTCTCCCTAAACTGCGGGCAGATTCTTCTAAGGCGGGGTTGACCTGGAGCAAGGAACTGCGAACCGTGCCTACGGATTGGGGTAAAAACAAGATCAGGTAAGCAAAAATCAGCATCGGCAAAGTTTGGTAGAGATCGGGGGCATAGTTAGCTCCAAAAAAAACTAGGGATAGGGCAATTACAATCCCCGGCAAGCCAAACCCCAGATACGATCCCCGCTCTAATATCGCAGTCAAGCGACTGGGAAAGCGCACGGCCAAAATTGCCACGGGCAAGGCACACAGGGTAGCTGCCCCCGCTGCTAAACTCGCCGCAAAGACCGAATGGGCGATCGCTTTACCCATGGCTAACCAAGGTGTGCTGCCTGCATCTACCATCAAGCCCCGCCCTAACCAAAACAGTGTCACCCCGACGGGCAACACTAAACTCAGAGCCATGACACTCCCACAAAAAACGAGAGCAGGCCATTTCCATCGCCCTAACCGAATGGGTGGTGGGGGTGTTCGTGATACAGTGCCTCGACTGTAGTAAGCCGCCTTAGTGCGTGCCCGAAACTCTAACCACAGAATCCCAAAGACTAAGACCACAAGCACTAAGGCCAAGGCCGCTGCCGCATTGCGGTTAAAGCTGGACTTGTACTGCAAAAAAATTACCCGCGTAAAGGCATCAAAGCGCATTAAGGAAGGGGTGCCAAAGTCGCGCAGGGCATACAACGCCACCAATAACCCCCCTGCCACGAGGGAGGGTCGCAATTGCGGTAAGGTGACGCGCCAAAAAGTGGCCTGGGCACTGTAACCTAAACTGCGGGAAGCTTCTTCAATACTGGAGTCCATACCCTGTAACCCAGCCCTCACACTCAACAGCAAATAGGGATAGGTAAAGAGCGTAATCGCTAACACGGTGCCGACCCACCCGTAGATGGAGGGCAATTCCTCCAC
>JAYKHH010000155.1:0-6796 GCA_035285265.1 Leptolyngbyaceae cyanobacterium
GAACCAGTATCGAACCGGTCAGGACAGCATGGGCTGGCATAGCGACGATGAACCCGAATTGGGGCAGAATCCAGTGATTGGGTCAGTCAGTTTAGGCGGCACGCGACGGTTTTTGCTGCGGCACAAATCCCAAAAACATCGGGAGCGGTTGACCGTGGACTTAACGGATGGCAGCTTTCTGCTCATGCAGGGTAGCCTTCAACATCACTGGCAACATTACGTCCCTAAAACCTCTCAAGCGGTTCCACCTAGAATTAACCTAACCTTCCGGGTCATTTACTGAAGCATCAACTTTTCTAGGACTCTAGCTTCTCTCCTTGGAGAATCTGAGTCAGTTCGCGACGACTGCGCTTGGCTTCAGTCCAAAACGCGATTCCAAAGATCACGAGCATTAGGAGCGGTATCCCTGCGAATAGGGCTGCGATCGCCACTGGCATAGCGCCAAGCAGGATCATGGGAATCACGCCGCTGTACCAAGCCAAAACCCAAAATCCCAAAAAAGCCATCACGAAGGGATGTAAGCCCATCTGTATATAAATTAGGGTGCCCTTGGCTTCGGGTTCAAAGCGGCCTCGAATCACGGGTAAAAAGGAATTGCGATAGTGAATGATCCGGTTAATTTGGAACCCCTGCTCAGACACCGTGCCTTCATAGGGAGCGTGCTGTCGAGAGAATCTGAACCCTTTGGGTGCTTCTACTTGAGCAGTTAGCCGTTGCAAAACGACGGGCAGGGAGTCAGCCGTTGAAAGGGTAAAGGTATCACGGGGCAGGAGCTTCATAGAATGTGAGTTAAGCGGGAGATACTGTCTCAAGTAGCACCTCTATTCATATCACGCTGGGGTTGAGTCCTTTCGTCAAGTCTCGTCCTAGATATGCCCAGTTTCCTGAGCCAGAAGGGGAGGGCTGTTAAAATCACGAAGGCTAACCCTTGGGGCGATCGCACACTCAGCATTGGCGCGATCGCCCCACCCGTTCAGAATCACCCTGCACCGTGAGAAACCATTGTGAAATTAGACTGGAAGCGCTTAGGTCTCCTCTTCGTGGCGATGCTGCTGATTGCCTTGTCTTGGGTGGGCATTGCCGCCGCCCGAAGTGGATTGACGGTGCGATCGCTCGAACAAGATCACATTCCAATGCTGTACCTGGCTCCGCAACAGGCTAAGGCAGTTCCAGGGGTACTCGTAGCCCACGGCTTTGCGGGTTCCAAACAACTGATGTTGGGTTATGGACACGTTCTTGCCCAAGCTGGATACGCTGTCCTGCTCTGGGATTTTGATGGTCATGGTGCCAACCCCCATCCTCTAAGGAACCAGGAACTGCAGCAGAATCTAGAGGTAGCCCTGCAAGTGCTCCAGTCCCAGCCAGAAGTGGATACCTCTCGTCTGGCCTTGCTGGGCCATTCCATGGGAAGCGGTATCGTTATGACCGCAGGAACTCGCGATCCAGATCGCTATGCCGCTACCATTGCCGTATCCCCAACGGGAGCAGAGGTGACGCCCCAGGCTCCGCGCAATCTGCAATTGCAATCGGGAAGTGGAGAAGGCGGGTTTGTAGCCAATGCCCAACGGTTATTGGCCCAGGCAGGTGGAGAGCAATCCAATCTGGCCCAGGGAACCGGACGCGAACTGGTGGTGGTACCGGGCGTCGAACATATCACCATTCTGTTCAGTGATGGCAGTCATCAAGCTGCCTTGCGTTGGCTCAATCAAACCTTTGGACTATCCCCCACGAGTGCCTATGTAGATCGGCGCATGGGTTGGTATGGTTTACATTTATTTGGTTGGCTGCTGGGGTTGGCTGCTGTAGCCCCATTATTGGTTCAACCCGTTAGCGATCCTAATAAGCTGATGCTCCTACGAGGGGGAGTTGGATTGGTGGCTGCACCCCTTGCTGCAACGGCTGGATTGACTCTACTGAACCGGGGCATCGAGTTACAGAGTTTAGGTAGGGTGCAAGTGGGTGGGGCCGTCGGAGTCTGGTTTCTCCTGGCTGGGCTGACTTGGTTAGGCATTCTGACCCGTGTACCTCGTCCCACGCTGAGTTCAGTGATTGGGGGACTTGCCGTCTTTGCTGTGCTTTGGGTGGCCTTTGGGGCCATGGCTCAAGGGGTCTGGCTCCAGTGGTGGTTAATTCCCCTACGACTCAGATTATGGCTCCCGTTAGCGATCGCCTGTCTGCCTTGGTTTTTAGCCTCTGGTATCGTTCAACAGCAGATTGGGGTAGGTAAGCGAGTTCTCTGGTGGCTAGGACAAAGCGTGGTGTTGATCGGTGGCTTTGTATTGACCCTTTCCTTCCTACCGCAATTAGGCTTTATGTTCATCCTGTTACCCCTGTTCCCGCCGCTGATGGGGATTTTGTCCTTAGTTGCAGGTTTTCTGAATGGAGTGTGGGTGTATGCGATCGCGTCCGCTCTTTTCTTTGGTTGGTTATTGGCAGCCGGATTTCCCCTCTCAGCTTGATCCAGGCTATATCCTTTATTCAACCTGCTCCTGGAATCAATCGTAGCCATGAGAACTGGTGCAGCAATGGAGTATTGAGTCACCTACTCATAGGAGATAAACGAAAACTCCTGGACTAATTCCCACGGGCCTCCTAGGTAGTGCCAAAGCAGTAGCCCTTCCCCAAACCCATCCCAGGGGTGCCATTGTTCTAACAGGTGTTCGTACAATCGCCGAGCTTCCGCCGATGTCACCTTATTTTGAATTGTGATGTGGGGGCGATACCCTTGCCGATCCTGGGGGCTAAGCCAGTCCCTCCAGGAGGTTGCTAGGGATTGCCGGAACTGAACGAACTCCAAGGAACGCAGCTCGACTGCCACCCCTCGGCCTAAAAACCGCAGGGTAGGAAAGTGGAGGGGGAGCCTCGGAGTTTGAGCACATAGCTCTTGCAGTCGCTGCTGAATGGCCAATCCTTGAGCACCTGGCAGGGCATGAAAAAGTGTGACATGGGCAGGGAGAAAGTTTCGCTCAGGCGGAAAGTACTGTTGACGCCACTCATTTACCCGTTCAAACGTGGTTGGATCCAGTTTGAGGGTCAAAACGAGAGGTGGGGCAATTGGTTCCATCCTAGAATCTAAATACCCCTCACTCATCTGTTACCTTTCCTCTCCGAGCCTTAATCTGAGAGCGCTGGCTTTTACTGTCCAGACGCCTTTTCTGAGAGCCGCGAGTGGGTTTACTGGGTTTCCGGGGTTTGGGGATAACCAAGGCACTTTTGATCAGATCTTGTAGTCGTTGCAATGCTTCGGTTCGGTTCTGCTCCTGACTGCGGTGCTCCTGAGCTTTGATCACCACCACGCCTTCCTGGGTAATCCGCTGATCCCTAAACGCCAACAGCCGCTCTTTATAGCGATCGGGGAGGGAAGAAGCCCGAATATCAAAGCGCAGGTGAATGGCCGTAGCCACCTTATTCACGTTTTGTCCCCCAGCCCCTTGAGACCGGATTGCACTCATTTCGATCTCAGGGTCTGGAATACTTACCGTCTTAGAAATTTGCAGCATGGTTCATGGGGAGAGGACAACGCCACACCGTTAGACTGGAGCAAGCTGGGACATAGATTCGTGCCAGGGGGCACCATTTCAGCATAGACCCGCAGGTAACCCACCTCTACCACGGCAGCACCTCGCCATTGCTATGCCAAAAGGTGCCTGTGTTCTCCAAGGTTAACCCATCAATGCGAGCTAACAACCCGTTCACCGATGCTTCGGGGGTGATGCCCCCCGCTGTAAAGTTGGTCATGCGCGTTTGCACTAATCCGGGATGGAGAATCGCCACTGCAATCCCACGGGATTTGAGATCGTGAGCCAGGGACTTCCCCGCCATTGATAACGCGACCTTGGACATGCGATAGCCGTAGGAACTGCCAGAGGTATTGTCTGCGATCGACCCCATGCGACTGGTCATCAGCACAATCTTGGCACCTGCCTGGAGATTGGGGAGGAGTGCCTGGGTGATCCGTAATGGCCCCAGGGCATTGACTTCAAATTGTTCCCGGATACTATCAAAGTCCAGATTTTCTAGCGTGACGCGCTGGAGAATGCCTGCGTTGTTAATCAAAACATCAATGGGAGTATCACCGAGGCGATCGCACAGATTTGCCACGGTCACATCTGACGTAACATCAATCCCTTCCTCCACCTGCACCCCTAACTGCCTCAAGTCCTCAGAAGCCGTCCGGCAGACCGCAATGACCCGATCGCCCCGTGCTTGGAGTTGACGACAATATTCATAACCAATCCCCCGATTGGCCCCTGTGACCAGATACGTTGCCATAGAAACTCCAACGGTTTAATGAGAGGGACATGCCTCACAGCATTATGAATGACAAAGGACGCGCTGTTGCCAGAATAGGGCAGGGCGTTGTCAGGCAACCGCTACCGTCTCATTTCAAAATCAATTTAGCTTTTGAAAATTCTCGACCAGAAGCACTAACTCCCATCGGTTGCTATCCCTGGTTGCGCCGACCCGAATGAAGTGGAGATCCACAGTTTCACCTGCCTTCAATCCCTGCTTCATGAGAGGGAGAGACTTCTTTCTAACTGCCAGCCAGTGATTCGTCCCGTCTTCAATGAACAGCATTTCCATTTTATAAGGCTCGGTATAACCCTCTGGGAAGCCCGCATAAAGTTGTGCCCACTGGCGCAGTACCTCCTGCTTGTTTGGAGGGAACTGCCTTGTCAACCCCGTGTACTTGACTCGCACCCGCGAGGGAAGAATGTCACCGTAGAGAAGCATCGTCTCTTCTTTGTTCCCACGATTCTCCTCGTTAGTCCCCTGCGTAGCTATTTCCTTCAGTGTTCGAGGCGTATAATCATCAACTGTGCGAGGCTTTTTTGGCCCAGGCCCATGAGAGTCTTGTCCATAGGCAAAACTGCTAGTGAGTAGGAGTGCTAAGGGTAAAGCAAAATGAAAGGATTTACGTTTCATAAGTTTCCTTATTGCTGAGCCCGCCATCAGGTATCAATATCTATCATCAACGATTTAAGTTTGTTGTGGAAGCGATCGCATAGATTCGCCACGGTCACAAGTTCTAACCTACCTGAACCTAGCGATCGCCTCCGCCAATCGAGATCGCACCGCCCTTATTTGGCAATTCAACACGCCCCTAGATACCCTCCGCGATCGCAGGAAAAAGTGGGAGGACTATCCACCCCCCATCCTTACCTGCTAGAGGCGATCGCTAACATGGCTCTGGATCTCCAAAACGCGATTCAAGACTTCAATATTTGAGAAGGACAGTCCCTCTCCCTGCGGATGGGTATTTATGTGGGGCTAGTGGTGGCTGGAGTCATCGGCAATCAAAAGTTTACCTATCACCCCGCAGGTGATAGGTAAACTTTTCTATCAGGAGTGGGAGGTGGCAATATCAAAACGGGAGGAAGATTGTACCTAAAATGCTCTACCCCCGTTGCCATGGAAATGCCCTATGAAATATAGACATGTCGTAATTACTCGACCCGGTGGCCCGGAAGTCTTGCAAATGGTTGAAGATGAATTGCCAGAACCCAAGGCAGGTGAAGTGCGGGTGAAAGTTCTGGCAACGGGGGTGGCATTTACGGATGTGATGATGCGGGAGGGGGTGTATCCAGGGGTGCCCAAACTTCCCTATTCTCCGGGATATGACATTGTGGGCACCGTAGACAAGTTAGGTGCAGGAGTCGTCTCCCTTGCCGTGGGAGAGCGGATTGTGGCATTGACGATGGTGGGGGGCTACAGTGAATTTCTGTGTGTTCCTGCTGCCGATCTGGTGTCTGTTCCCGTAGGGGTTGACCCCGTGCAAGCGGTAAGTTTGGTGTTGCACTACACTACCGCCTACCAAATGTTGCATCGGGTAGCACGGGTAAAAGCTGGGGAGCGGATTGTCATCCACGGAGCCGGGGGAGGGGTGGGTACGGCATTGCTAGAGCTAGGCAGATTGGCTGATTTAGAGATGTATGGCACGGAAGCGGAAGCCAAGCATGACTTAGTAGCCCAGTTGGGCGGGTTTCCCATTGATTATCAGCACGAAGATTTTGGCGATCGCCTGCGTCAACTAGCCCCGGAAGGGGTGGATGCGGTCTTTGATTCCATCGGTGGCAACAACCTACTACGTTCTTACAAAACCCTCCGCCAAGGCGGGCGATTGGTGAGCTATGGGTTTCTGTCTGCCTTCACGGGTAAGGGCAACAAAAATTTTAAGATTGCGGCCACCCTACTCCGGGTGCAAATCTTAAATCTGCTTCCCGATGGTCGGAGAGCCAGTTTTTACAACATTACCGCCTTAAAAGCTCAACACCCTGACTGGTATCGAGAAGACCTGACCACGTTACTGAACTTGCTGGCCCAAGGACAGATTCAACCAATCATTGCCGATCGCCTGCCCTTAGAAGAGGCAGCTCGTGCCCATGCCTTACTAGATCAGGGAGCCGTGAGTGGCAAGCTGGTTCTCATGTGTAATACATCCCCTGATGTTGAGGACAGATGGCATTAAGCGAGATGGCGACCTCAAAGCTCCGGTTTACGCGCAGTCTAGCATCATCGATTACTGGATTTTGGATATTCCCAATCGTCAGCTATTAGTCTTTCGTGAACCGACCGCAACGGGCTATCGTCGCCAATTTACCCTGACCGTATCGGATACGGCTGCACCCCTCGCTTTTCCAGACTGCTTGATTTCAGTTGCTAGCTTGGTGCGATCGCTCAGCAATTCACCTTTTTGACCAACCCTCCTCAAATTGCTGTAGTCTCCCCAGACTCAACGGCTCCGAGTGCCCAGAAACCCACCCCTCACCCCTCCCAAGAGGGGAACTAATAACCT
>JAYKHH010000156.1:0-3166 GCA_035285265.1 Leptolyngbyaceae cyanobacterium
GCCCAGTGCTTATTAATTGATTCCTTAGGCACATGGCTGGCTAACTTACTCGACCAAGATGCAGATGTTTGGAGTCAAACTCAGCAAAGGTTGCTGGAAAGTTTGCAGCACACCAGTGGTCAAGTGATTATGGTGGCTGAAGAAACAGGATGGGGGGTTGTGCCTGCTTATCCAATTGGAAGGACGTTTCGTGATCGCCTGGGGGGATTGGTGCAACGAATAGGTGCGATCGCCAGTGCGGTTTATCTGGTGACTGGGGGCTATGCCTTGCCCTTAAGTAGCCTTGGTATTCCCCTGAACTTAGGCAAATAACCTGGGCGAATAGAATTCGCGGCTATACGGACATAGGCGAAGCCTTCTCGCAGAGTAACCCGCCTGCGCGGGTTGCAATCATGCTTTATATCCTCTGGGAATGGCATGGAATAACCAGAAGTATCTTAAGGAATGGGGGAGTTTGCGCGTCGTCGCAAGATATCCAAGAGCTTGGTGAAAATCGCGGGTGGCTCGGCAGTGACTTCGATCAGGGCTTCAGAAATGGGGTGTTGCAGGCGCAATCTCCAGGCATGGAGGGCTTGTCCAGGTAAGTTGACACCCAGGGAGCGCCCAGAACTGTACACTGGATCACCTACAACCGGATGACCAATGAAAGCGCTATGGACTCGAATTTGATGGGTGCGCCCGGTTTCTAATTCAAATTGCATCAAGGTGTAGTTGCCCAAGCGTTCTAGAATTTCCCAGTGGGTGACTGCCCGCCGTCCGCGCTTTTCTTCGGGCACGATCGCCATTTTTTTGCGATCGGTGGGATGCCGTCCAATCGGTTGATCAATGGTACCGCTAGCGGTGGCGGGAACTCCGTGGATAATCGCTAAATAGGTGCGACGTGCCGTTTTGGTTTTGAACTGGGCTTGTAAGTGTTGATGGGATTGATCGGTTTTGGCGATCGCGATCGCCCCACTGGTATCCTTATCCAACCGATGCACAATGCCGGGACGCTGGACACCGCCAATCCCTGGCAAGGTGGGACAATGGGCTAGAAGGGCATTGACTAAGGTACCTGCCTCATGACCAGGGGCGGGATGCACGACTAAACCCACAGGTTTATTGAGGATCAGCAGCGATTCATCTTCGTAAAGAATATCTAGGGGGATGGATTCAGCTTGTAGATCCAGGGGTTCCGCATCAGGAATGTGGAGTTGGACGCGATCGCCTCGGTGCAGGGTTTCCTTCTTGGAAGTACACACCTGATCATTGATGTGGACATTGCCCTGCTCAATTAGCTTTTGCAGGCGCGATCGCGAGACATCGGGCAACTGTTCCGCTAGCCAACGGTCTAAACGGGTTGCCGATTCTTCCACCTGTAAGTCAGTTTGCAACACCCTACTTAACGAGTCTCCCCATCAGCCGTACAGAGCACGTCGTACAAGTCAGGTCGGCGATCGCGAAAGAACCCAAAGGCATTGCGAACCCGCCGAGTCAGCCCTCGGTCAACGGTAGCACAAATAACTCCTTCCTCGGTGCGCCCCATTTCGGCTAACTTGTCGCCGCGATGATTGGTAATGAAAGAGTGTCCATAAAAAGTTTGTCCGGCTTCGGTGCCCACTCGATTGGCGGCAACCACGGGCAATACATTGGCGACCGAATGACCGATCATCACCCGTTGCCAGGGATCTTTGGTATCCAGGGTCGGATCTTGGGGTTCACTGCCGATCGCCGTGGGATAGCACAACAGTTCTGCCCCCATCAGGGTCATGGCTCTGGCACATTCCGGAAACCATTGATCCCAGCAAATTCCTACCCCTAAGGTGCAGAACTGGGTATTCCAAACCCGAAACCCGGTATTGCCGGGTCGGAAGTAAAACTTTTCTTCGTAACCAGGGCCATCGGGAATATGGCTTTTGCGATACACCCCTAACAGGGAGCCATCGGCATCCACAATCGCCACGCTGTTGTAATAGGCTGGCCCTGCCTGCTCAAAAAATGAGACGGGAATCACAACCTGTAGTTCTGCCGCTAGTTTTTGAAAGTGAGCGATGGTGGGATGCCCTGCTACAGGATGGGCTTGCTCGAAGAATTCTTCTTTTTCCTCACGACAAAAGTAAGGGCCTTCAAACAGTTCTGAGGGAAGAATCACCTGGGCACCCTGAGCCGCTGCTTCTCGCACAAAGCCCGTGACGCGCTTGAGATTGGTGTCTAAGTCTGCACCCAGGGAGCATTGAATTGCAGCAATGGTAATAATTTGAGTCATGATTACACCCAAGGTGGTTGCTAACTATAAGATCACCATATCAAGGAACAATCCAGTTGCCTGAAAGTTGGCTTGGACTTTCATTTTGCCATAACTTTTGAAGAAGGGGACTTTGCAAATATCCTTTATAGGAGAGCCGTACAATTGCCATAGCAGGCAAGTATCTTCGCCAAACATTGAACCATGCAACAAATTCTGGAACTGGATCAATTCTTTATGCAGGAAGGTAAGGTTTATCAAACACTACGGAATGTGGGTCAAAGCCTTGATCGGGCTGGAATTGATTATTGCGTGGTCGGCGGTATGGCGTTAGTGATGCATGGCTACGTTCGTGCGACTCAAGATGTAGATCTGTTGTTAAGTCCTGAAGGACTAGCGGAATTTCGCAAGTTACTGGTTGGACGAGGGTTTGTACCTGCTTTTCAGGGGGCGACCCGGATGTTTCGGGATGCGTCAACGGGTGTCCTGGTAGAGATTCTGATTACGGGGGAGTTTCCAGGTGATGGTAAACCGAAACCTGTGAGTTTCCCAAATCCTGCGGTCGTTGCTGTAGATCGTGAGGGTATTCAGGTGATTGCACTCACCAAATTGATTGAACTCAAGCTTGCTTCTGGCCTCTCTGCTCTTGATCGCTTGAAGGATTTAGCAGATGTGCAAGAGTTAATTCGGATGTTAAATTTGCCTGCTGATTTGGTGAATCAACTGGATGACTCTGTGCAAGCGGGCTATAGCCAACTCTGGAACGCGATCGCCCAAGCCAAGCAACGGCAACAAAGTGAGCCAGACAGTTTTTGAGGTTATTAGTTCCCCTCTTGGGAGGGGTGAGGGGTGGGTTTCTGGGCACTCGGAGCCGTTGAGTCTGGGGAGACTACAGCAATTTGAGGAGGGTTGGTCAAAAAGGTGAATTGCTGAGCGATCGCA